>JBIIEG010000144.1:0-3159 GCA_044237955.1 Gammaproteobacteria bacterium | reverse complement strand
TTTGGGAACGTTTTGGTGGCGCTATCATGATGTCTTTAATTCAAGATGCTGGTTCCACCACATCTAATATATTGGCCAAAAATACAGACACGACAATCACATTAAACAACACGGCAGGTGCATCACAAGCATTAGCCGTAGAAACATTAAAAAATACAGTGAATATTCCACCGACCTTATACAAAAACCAAGGCGAGCGTGTGGGTATCTATGTTGCCAGAGATTTAGACTTCAAGACCGCATATGACCTCAAGCCGGAATGAATATCTGTCAGAAAATCTGACGCGTGCAACTTCAGTCAATTTTCATCTATTACCCCTTAAGCAATGGTTAGATGATCCTGAGATCACAGAAGTTTGTGTGAATCGACCGCATGAAGTGTTTTGTGAGCGGGCAGGGAAGTGGGAAAGACATGAAGTGTCTGAACTTACACTGGCACATCTGTTATCGCTCGCGACGGCAACAGCGAAATTTACCAGCAATGATGTCTCTGATATCAGGCCTGTTTTATCCGCTATTTTACCGAACGGTGAGCGTGTTCAAATTGTGCGACCACCTGCGTGTGAGCATGAAACAGTATCCGTCACTATTCGCAAACCTTCCTACTCTGTTCGCCTGCTTGAAGACTACGATAAACAGGGATTTTTTTCGCGCATTCGTCCGATTACAAATACACTGACGCCAGAAGAAAAAGAGTTGCAGTCACTCAAAGACAATGGTCGCACGATGGATTTTTTACGACGCGCCGTTCAATTGGAAAAAGTGATTGTTGTTGCCGGTGAAACAGGTTCTGGCAAAACGACGTTTATGAAGGGGCTGATACAAGATATTTCTCCTAAGCAGCGTTTAATTACCATAGAAGATGTGCCTGAATTATTTTTACCGAACCATCCCAATCACGTGCATTTATTTTATCCCTCAGAAGCCAAAGAAGAAGAGAATGCGCCCGTCACCGCAGCGTCTTTGTTGAAAAGCTGCCTGCGTATGAAGCCAGATCGCATTTTGTTGGCAGAGTTACGCGGAGGTGAAACATTTGATTTTATCAATGTGGCAGCATCAGGTCATGGCGGCAGCATTACCAGCTGTCATGCGGGTTCAGCTGAATTGACCTTTGAGCGATTAGCATTGATGGTGTTGCAAAATCGGCAGGGCAGAATGTTGCCTTATGACGTCATTCGCAAACTGCTGTATTTGGTGGTCGATGTGGTATTGCACATTCACAACAATGCGGAAGAATTTAACGGACGGCATATCACAGAAGTCTGGTACGACCCCATGAAAAAGCGTGAGTCATCGCCTAAAGTGGCTCGTATGAATACTGAATCGACTGAAGCGATTGCCAATGCTGTTTTTGAATTACAGCAGCAGCTGGCGGTAGCGCAAAAGAGGATTGCGTTGCTTGAAAAATAAGAGAGTGTGTTGGTTGAGTTTTAAAAAAATGGTTATAAATAATCTAAAATAGGATACATAAAATGCAGGTTATTAAACAAAATCAAGTTCAAGAAAAAATTATTAATCTTCGTGATCAGAAAATTATCATTGATACGGATGTTGCAGAGTTATATGGTGTAGAGACTAAAAGAATTAATGAGGCTGTTACTCGTAATCAGGATAAGTTTCCAAATGGATATTTATTTGAGCTGAAGAAAGAGGAGTGGGAATTATTGAAGTCGCAATTTGCGACTTCAATCAAAGGTGGGAAGGTTAAGCCGCCAACAGCCTTTACTGAAAGAGGGCTTTATATGCTAGCCACCATTCTAAAAAGCCCAAAAGCGGTAGAAACCACAATAGCCATCATAAATACCTTTGCTAAAGTCAAAGAATTAGGCCACGTTATACATCAAATCCAAACCTTGCCAGAAAACTCACCTAAACAGCGTTCTCTTATGGAGCATACTGGTGATCTCATTGCTGATTTGCTTATTCCTGAAAACGAAATGGAAGTCACAGGCACTGAAACCACCTACGAAATGAATTTCGCCCTATTTAAAATAAAAAGAACAGTTAAAAAAGGTAAGTGATGCTCCTTTTTTTAAATTAAATTTCCAAAAATGATTGATTTCCTTAATCTTGCCCAACAATGCGCGCCAACAGTTGACCCACGCACGATGGCGGCAATTGTTCAGGTGGAGTCAACCTACAATCCCTACGCTATTGGTGTAGTTGGTGGTCGATTGGTGCGCCAACCAAAAAATAAGGAAGAGGCGATCGCAACAGCAACAGCACTGGAAAAACAGGATTGGAATTTTTCTGTGGGTATGAGTCAGATTAACCGCTATAACTTGTCAAAGTTCAACATGACATATAGTGATGCGTTTGATCCCTGTGCTAATTTGCGAGCGGGCTCAAAGCTGTTAGAAGATTGTTACACGCGCGCTAACACAAAATTTTATCAGCAGGAAAAATCTCTGCAAGCTGCTTTTTCCTGTTATTACAGTGGAAATTTTACGCGTGGATTTCGTCCTGATAAACCAGGTCAAACCAGTTATGTTCAAAAAGTATTGGCAAGTGCCAATTTGCCTGTGTTGGCGATACCTGTGGTGCCAGATATTAAAAATGCAAATAAAACACGGAAAATACCGCAGATAAGAAAATCACCCGCTCAAAATAATCCGCTTGTATTTGATGATCATGTCTCTCAATCGGATACAACGAAAAAACAAAAAAGTACATCACCCTTTGTGTTTTCAGAAAATGGTGAAAGTGTTACATAAAAAATTTTTATAGCGCAGGCCTCTGTACACGACAAAATACAACATCGCTGCTAATTTGAACGGCTTATCTCCCCTAAGTGCGTCATCCCGTGGATGATTTAACCACGGGATCCAGGTTATTAAACGTTGTTCAAATATATTTTTAAATGATCAGCAATTATCTTCAGGTTAAATGGCTATAACCTAACAAACCTTCGCTTCATTTAAATCAGCTGGATTTTTTTCAAAGAGACTAATATTGGTCAACGTTGTTTCGGCGATATTTTTAAGCGCTTCTTGCGTAAAAAAAGCTTGATGTCCTGTGATGATGACATTGGGAAATGTTTGCAAGCGGGCGAATACATCATCTTGAATAATCACATCTGACAGATCTTGGAAAAATAAATTTTCTTCCTCTTCATACACATCCATCCCTAAATAGCCGATGGTTTTTTGTTTAAGCGCT
>JBIIEG010000018.1:0-10094 GCA_044237955.1 Gammaproteobacteria bacterium | reverse complement strand
AATAGGTGTATTTGCATATCCTGCCTCGTCTAAACCTTGACGTAAACTTTTCACAACGCCATCCATCATACCGCTCGGGGCAATCACATCGGCACCTGCTTTCACATGACTGATGGCTTGTTTGACGAGCAAAGATAAAGTGAGATCGTTATCGACGGTCCATTGGTTTCCTGCTTGCATCAATACGCCGCAGTGACCATGATCTGTATATTCACAAAAACACAAATCCGTGATGACTAACAAATCAGGTGCTTTATTCTTGATGATGGCAATCGCTTGCTGAATCACACCATCTGCTTGTGAAGCAGAACTGCCTGTTGCATCTTTGTAAATGGGCAGACCAAACAAAATAACACCGGGAATACCTAAGCTGACGATCTCATCTATTTCTTGCGCTAAATCTGAAAGCGCGAGTTGAAAGTGTCCTGGCATTGCGGTAATGGGCTGTTTTTTATCCAGTGTGGCTTTGATAAATAAAGGCAAAATAAAATCTTTTATCGATAGGCATGTTTCGGTGATTAGATCACGCAAACCAGGATGTTGGCGTAAACGGCGGAGGCGAGTGTTGGGGTAATCGGCATTTAGAATGGGGTGCATTTAAATGGTTCCTTTCTTATTTTGAATTACGTTTATTACCTGGATCCCGTGGTCAAATCTTCCACGGGATGACGTCCTAGCGGAGGGATGATTCCCTGGGTCCCGCATCCTCCCAAACCATCCGCGGGATGACGGCTGGTGCGGAGGCACTTTATATCGCCATGTCTCCCCAGAAACATTGAACTGCGACAATCGCAGCAGGTGCTGCTGTTTCAGTACGTAAAATACGTGGTCCTAAGCTAATCGCTTCAAAACCTGCTTGTTGCGCAAGCACAACTTCTGTATCTGAAAATCCACCTTCAGGGCCCACTAATAAACAAATATCCTGTTCAGGTGGAAAGATATTTTTCAGCTGTTTGTTATGTCCTGGGTCTAATATTAATTTACAGTTTTCTGTACGTTGTGTTAACCAGGTGGATAATGGCTGCGCTAGTGCAATGGTTGGCAAATCACTGCGTCCTGATTGTTCACAAGCGCTAATCGCAATCTGTTGCCAGTGCGCTAATTTATTTTCTAAACGTTCTGCTGCCAATTTAACACCACCTCGTTCGGTAAATAAGGGTGTGATTGTTTTGACACCGAGTTCTACTGCTTTTTGTATGGTGTAGTCCATTTTTTCACCTCGAGAAATAGCTTGTCCTAAGTGAATGGATAGAAGAGATGCGGGTATAGAAGGCCGTGCTTGTTGTACTAACACGTGTGCTGATTGTTTTGTGGTTGTTGTGATTTCTGCGAGAAACTCACCCCCTTTGCCATCAAATACGATGAGTGCATCTCCCACTTTTAGACGCAGCACGCGTAACAGATGATTGCTGGCGCGCGCGTCTAAACAAATATTTTGATCTTTTTGTAATGCAGTAGAAGTGTAGATTCTAGTTAGGCGCATATTTTTTAGAAACTCCTGCCAGGAGCCGGAAAACAGGGCGGCTGGAGTTACTACTAAGTAACCAATTCCCAAGCAGTTGAGTCACTTAAAACTTTTTGCCTCAATGCATGATTCAACGCATGCCCTGATTTATAACCCGTAAATTCACCTATTAAGTCGTATCCCAATAAACGCAGATCACCGATAGCGTCTAAAATTTTATGTTTTACGAATTCAGCATTATCACGCAAACCGCCTTCATTTAAAATTCCTGTTTCGTTCAGCACCAACGTGTTTTCTAAGCTGGCACCCAAACCTAAATTATTTTTCTTCAGATATTCGTATTCTGATAAAAATCCAAAAGTACGGGCACGACTAATTTCATCCGCATAAGAAGCTTTTGAAAAGTCGATACTCAATGATTGTTGCGTCTGCATAATGATCGGATGATTAAAATCAATTGTCATCAATACTTTGAAATTGTCAGACGGTGTAAGGCTAACAAATTTACCGTCTTGCTCCATTTTAATTTCTCGCTTAATACGCATAAATTGCTTAGCCACATTTTGTTCGACAATACCCGCTGATTGAATCAACTGTACAAACGGCCATGCGCTGCCATCCGTAACAGGGGGCTCACACGCAGTGAGATCAATCCATACATTATCAATTGCTAAACCTGCCAAAGCGGAAAGCACATGTTCTACGGTTGAAATTGAAACATCGCCATTGGCTAAACAAGTATTGAGTCGTGTATCGCTGACGTATTCGGTGGTCGCAGGGATCACAACAACAGGATTAATATCAACACGCCTGAAGATAATGCCGGTGTTTTCAGGCGCGGGATGAAGTATTAGTTCAACGGATTTACCTGTGTGTAAACCGATGCCGGATAAATGAACAGAATTTTTAAGTGTGCGTTGCTTCATGGTAATAATTCTATTAAACCCTCACAGAAAAAAAAGCCCCATCATGCTCATGATGGTTATCAGCATTCTGGTTGGGGCAAATTTAGCGTTTATCACTGCTTTTGATTATCCATTTTCAGGGAGTATTTCAGTGAGCAGCAAACCCTTTACATTGGGTGTTTTGAGAAAATTAGCGGTGGTCGAATGACCTTATGGGATTTTAATCTTCCTGACGTCTCAAAAACGCGGGTATGTCTAAGTAATCCATATCTTTAGAACCTAATTCCATAGAGGCGACTTTAGATACCGATGGTTGCTTGCGAATAACAGCAGGACGTTCCAAGGAGTGATAATCCATTGCTGCGCTTTCAGCACGACTGGCGCCAGCTGTATCAAGTAGTTTCATAGGCTCTACTGCAGGAACAGGTTTGCTGACCGCACTACCTCCTACCCGACCCTCACTACCCTTGCCTAATCCTGTGACAACCACTGTGACGCGGAGTTCATCTGTCATTTCTGGGTCAATAACAGTACCGACCACAACGGTTGCATTTTCAGAAGCAAACGATTTAATCACATCACCTACTGCTTCAAACTCACCGATAGACATATCAAGACCGGCGGTAATGTTCACCAATACACCGCGCGCATCAGTAATGTCGATGTCTTCTAAAAGAGGGCTTGAGATAGCAGCTTCTGCGGCTTCTTTCGCACGATTTTCACCAGCACTGACACCCGTACCCATCATGGCCATGCCCATTTCAGACATGACGGTTCGCACGTCAGCAAAGTCAACGTTGATTAAACCAGGACGTGTGATCAATTCTGCAATACCCTGTACAGCGCCTAACAACACGTTGTTCGCCACCTTAAATGCATTGAGCAGGGTAATATTTTTGCCGAGCACGGTGAGCAGTTTATTGTTGGGGATGGTGATCAAAGAATCGACGTATTGCGTTAAATTCTGTATGCCTTGATCCGCAATTTGCAGACGTTTTCTGCCTTCAAATACAAAGGGTTTGGTGACAACGGCAACGGTTAAAATACCCATTTCTTTCGCGATTTGCGCGATAACTGGGGCAGCACCTGTACCTGTTCCACCACCCATGCCAGCGGTAATAAAAACCATATCGGTACCGGATAGTATTTCATAAATACGTTCACGGTTTTCTTCAGCAGCTTTGCGGCCGATTTCTGGATCAGCCCCTGCACCCAAGCCTTTGGTAATTTCTTCGCCTAATTGCAGCGTGACTTGTGCACGGGATTTTTTTAATGCTTGAGCATCTGTATTTGCGCAAATAAATTCCACACCGTCGATGTTTTCTTGCATCATGTGTTCGACAGCATTACCGCCGCCGCCACCGATACCAATGACTTTAATGACTGCGCTATGGGGTGAGTTTTCAGATAGTTCAAACATGGCTGTGTCTCCTGGGCTTAGATATTTAAAATTTTTTATGCGTATGACTAAAAGTTACCTTGAAACCAATTCCTAACCCGGCCCCAAGCGCCACGTACACCGTTGCGAACAATCAGTTCTGGGCTACCGCCTTCATACTGTTGTCGATAACCATATAAAAGTAACCCTACACTGGTTGCATAACAGGGGCTGTCGAGCACATCGGTGAGTCCTCGTACATGTTGAGGCAAACCAACGCGTACGGGCATCTGGAATACGGATTCTGCTAACTCTGCTGCGCCTTCAATCTGGCTCGCGCCACCTGTTATCACGATGCCTGAGGCAATTAAATCTTCAAACCCGCTGCGCCTTAACTCTGCCAGCACGAGCATAAACAGTTCTTCGTAACGCGCGTGAATGACTTCTGAGAGTATTTTTTTGGAAAGCTGTCTGGGTGCACGTTTGGCAACGCTGGGCAGATCAATTTCGCCTTGCTCAGCCGTAACAGGCAATGAGCATCCGTGTTTTATTTTGATTTCTTCAGCGTATTTTGTAGGGGTACGAAGCGCAACGGCAATATCATTGGTGACTTGATCACCGGCAATGGGTATCACAGCAGTGTGGCGAATAGATCCACCGGTAAATACAGCGATATCCGTAGTACCGCCACCGATATCAATCATGCATACGCCCAGTTCTTTTTCATCGTCTCCCAATACAGCGTAACTGGAAGCCAGCTGTTCTAAAATAATATCTTCTACTTCCAGACCACAACGCTGCACACATTTAACGACGTTTTGAGCCGCGCTCACAGCGCCCGTGACGATATGTACTTTTGCTTCCAGGCGAACGCCAGACATGCCGACGGGTTCGCGTATACCTTCTTGATTATCAATGATGAATTCTTGTGGGAGGATATGGAGTATTTTTTGATCAGCGGGGATAGCGATGGCTTTGGCAGCGTCGATGACGCGGTCTATGTCTGCAAGCAATACTTCTTTATCGCGAATAGCAACCATGCCGTGTGAGTTGAGACTGCGTATATGACTACCGGCGATACCGGTGTAAGCCGAGTGAATTTCACATCCTGCCATCAATTCGGCTTCTTCGACGGCGCGCTGAATGGACTGAACGGTAGCTTCAATATTAACAACCACACCGCGTTTTAAGCCATTGGACGGCTGAGAGCCTATACCAATGACTTCTACATGACCTTCTGCGCTGACTTCTCCGACCAAAGCGACCACTTTAGAGGTGCCGACATCTAAGCCGACAATTAAATTTTTAATCGCTTTTTTTGACATAGTTCTGACGTTTCTTATTAGTGGGTGTTCAAATATTAGGCGGCATAATATGCTTTATTCCGGATGCTAGCAATGAGTATAGCAATTCTGTACCGGCAATCTAGAATTGTCCTCTTTTGACAGCAATTACCAGCAATTCCCGCTGAAAAAAACATCGGGCCTTGCTTCCTTGTTTTAACGCGTCGCGCGAAATAAATTCGCACTTGCGGTCAGGGGGAAGAACTGCGTCTCTTGTATCTTCAAGTTGAACGGGTATAGAGGCGCCCTCAAGCATACTCCCTCACCTCTCCCTCCCCTGTTACATTTTCCACACAACGCCCGCAAAGCGTTGCGTGTTCTATATGTTTTCCCACATCGGCACTACGATGCCAGCAGCGTTCACATTTAGGATAAGGAGAAGCGATTACTTCTATCTTGAAAGTTAGGTCATCGCTTTCATCGAGAACATGCACTTTAGCTATGGAAGTGATCAGTATAAAACGTAGCTCATCACCCAATGTCTCTAAGACTCTATACACAACAGGCGCACAATAAATATGCACTTCAGCTGCAAGCCCGGAACCTATCACACCTTCGTTACGTTTCTCTTCCAGCTTTTGATTCACCTTACCGCGCATATCGATAATTTCAGACCATTGGTCGTTGGATATTTTCTCAGAAACATCAGCAGACACTTCACCAAACCCCTCATACCAAGTTTCCAAAAATACAGACTCCTGTTTTTTCCATGGCAAATACTGCCAGATTTCCTCCGCCGTAAAACTTAACACTGGCGCCAACCAACGGACCAACGCCTCTAAAATATGATAAATCGCAGTTTGTGCTGATCTTCTGGCACGACTGTTTTTTTGTGTGGTGTATTGACGGTCTTTGATAATGTCTAAATAAAATCCACCCATTTCTACCGTACAAAATTGCTGAATTTTTTGACTGATTAAATGAAATTGAAAATCATCGTAGTGTTTTTTAATCTCTATTTGTAATCGACGTGTCCGATCAACCGCCCATTGATCTAAAGCCAATAATTCTTTTGTAGGCAGCAGATTTTTTTTTGGATCAAAATCAAATAAATTCGAAATCAAAAATCGCGTTGTATTACGAATGCGTCGATACGATTCTGCGGTACGTTGTAAAATTTCATCCGACACACTCGCCTCACCTCTAAAATCACTGGATGCTACCCACAGTCTTAAAATATCAGCACCCAGCGAATTCCATACTTTTTCTGGCGGCACAACATTGCCGATAGATTTAGACATCTTGCAGCCATGTTGATCGACCGTAAAACCATGTGAGAGCACGATTTTATACGGCGCTGCGCCATAGATAGCGGTGGCTGTTAAGAGTGAAGATTGAAACCAACCCCGAGATTGATCAGAGCCTTCCAAATACATATCTGCAGGCCAAGCTAAATCACCGTGACGTGATAACACCGCCGCATGCGATGCGCCTGAATCAAACCACACATCCAGCGTATCTGTGACTTTGCGATAGTCTTTTGCATCATCGCCTAACAAGGTTTCAGGCGCTAAGGCAAACCACGCATCTACCCCTTGTTGCTCTACTAATAACGCTACTTTTTCAATGAGTGTGGCGGTATCAGGATGCAATTCATCGGTCTGTCGATGCACAAATAAAGCAATCGGCGTACCCCAAATACGTTGTCTGGAAATACACCAATCAGGACGTTGTGACACCATGCCTGCTAAACGGGCTTGTGCCCAATCGGGTGACCATTGTACTTGATCGATGGCAGCCAATGCTTTTGTACGCAAACTTTGCTGGTCCATACTGATAAACCACTGCGGTGTTGCGCGAAAAATGAGTGGTTTTTTATGTCGCCAGCAATGTGGGTAGCTATGTTGGATTTCTTCCACGCACAATAAAACATTTTTTTCTTGCAAGACTTCAACCACATGTGCATTCACTTTATAAACATGTTCGCCTCCAAAAAACGGGGTATTTGCTACAAAGCGTCCTTGATCGTCGACTGGATTTTCAATGGGCAGACCATAACGACTGCTGACTACATAATCGTCTTGTCCATGCGCGGGCGCTGTATGCACAGCACCTGTACCTGCATCCGTTGTGACATGATCACCCAATATAATAGGCACTTCTCGCTCTAAAAAAGGATGCTTGAGTTTTAAGCCTTCTAGTGTTTCTCCCAAAACAGAAGCAATAATATGGTAATTTTCTATGCCGAAACGTTGCATAACCGCTGTTGCTAATACTGCTGCGACGATGAGATATTCTTTTGTAGCGCCCAACTCAACTAGCACTAAGGCGTATTCAATATTAGGATTTAATGCCACTGCCTGGTTAGCAGGCAGTGTCCAAGGTGTGGTCGTCCAAATGGGAATAGTCAAAGGATAAGCCACACAATTTTTATCTATCCTCACTAAAAAATCAGCGGGATTAACAGCGCCAAATCTCACATCAATTGCAAGCGATGTTTTGTCTTGATACTCTACTTCTGCTTCTGCTAATGCTGAAGCGCATTCCACGCACCAATGCACGGGTTTGCTACCGCGATGCAAATGCCCATTGGCGATAATTTTAGCGAGCGTTCGGATGATGTCTGCTTCAAACCCAAAATCCATCGTTTTATAGGGATTTTCCCAATCTCCGAAAACACCTAAACGTTTAAATGCTTCGCGTTGGATATCGATTTGTGAATTTGCATAATCACGGCACAACTGACGAAACTCAGGCGGCGTGACTTTTTTTCCCGCCTTTTGCAGTGCTTTCTCTACATTTAACTCGATGGGCAGTCCATGACAATCCCATCCTGGCACAAAAGGTGTATTAAAGCCCACGAGCGATTTGGATTTCACTACGATATCTTTGAGAATTTTATTGAGCGCATGTCCAATATGGATGTGTCCGTTGGCATACGGCGGACCATCATGCAAAATAAATTTTGGTTTATCTTTGCGCGCCGCACGTATTTTTTCGTAGATTTTATGATCTGCCCAAAATGTCAGCATCGTAGGTTCCCGTTTGGCTAAATCAGCTTTCATCGGGAAATCAGTTTGGGGGAGATTTAACGTGTCTTTGTAGTCAGTCATGAGTTTGGATTGTGTGATGTAAAATGATGTTGGAGTTTACACAGAAGAACTCTTTCTTTGCAAAAAGCCTGTTCGTCATTTAAAGTCCCTCATCATAGATACTTCCGAAGACCAGCAATTCCCGCCGCCCTGCTTCCCCAGTACTGGGGCGGGGTTCTGAAAAACTGTTTCGTACATTCGTACGCATTAACTGGACAAACACAAGCAATGGGGTTGTCAGGGGGGAGAGATGCAGTTCTTCCCCCTGACCGGCTGAATTCTCCCGGCTGGGACGAGTGCGAATTTATTTCGCGCGACGCGTTAAAACAAGGAAGCAAGGCCCGATGTGTTTTTCAGCGGGAATTGCTGTCCGAAGACCAGAATAATATTATCATTCCCGCGAAGGCGGGAATCTATCCCTATTTTCGCTGCCACACTGTGGATGGGTTCCCGCCTTCGCGGGAATGACAAGCACCCGGTCTTTTCTCATATTTCCCACATTTTTTGGTGGGCGGTTTACTCATAAAGACTAGAACAGCACAATGGATCATAGTATCCCCCTGATCACCACACTCGCCACCGCATTTGGCTTAGCACTTTTGCTTGGCTTCATTGCCGCTCGCCTGAAACTTCCCGCGCTCGTCGGTTATCTGCTAGCAGGTATTGTCATCGGTCCGTTCACCCCTGGTTTTGTCGCTGATGCGGATATCGCAAGAGAGCTTGCTGAGATTGGTGTGATGTTGCTGATGTTTGGCGTCGGTCTTCATTTTTCATTGAACGATTTACTGGCGGTGCGCAAAGTTGCACTGCCCGGCGCCATACTGCAAATCATTGCTGCGACCGCAATGGGTGCTGGCGTAGCCGCATTATGGGGCTGGGGCCTGGGTGGCTCATTGGTGTTTGGTCTGTCCCTATCTGTGGCCAGTACAGTCGTGCTTCTGCGCGCCTTGATGGCGCACAATACCTTGGATTCTATGAACGGACGCATCGCGGTAGGCTGGCTCGTTGTAGAAGACCTTGCGATGGTGCTGATGATCGTTTTGCTGCCGCCTTTAGCAGGATGGCTCGGCGGCAAAACACCAGGAACGATGGAAGGCAATTTATGGCCGACACTTGGTTTGACGTTGCTAAAAATTTCAGCCTTCATCACGTTGATGATGCTCTTTGGTCGCAAGGTATTTCCAAAGATGCTTTGGCAAATCGCCGCCACAGGATCCCGAGAACTTTTTACATTGGCTGTTGTCGCCGCTGCCATCACGATTGCTTATATTGCCGCTAAACTGTTTGGCGTTTCTTTTGCGCTGGGCGCATTTTTTGCTGGCATGATGATGCGAGAATCTGCCTTCAATCATCGCGTTGCAGAAGACTCACTGCCATTGCGAGAATTATTCACCATTCTGTTTTTTGTGTCGGTGGGGATGCTATTTAACCCGATGATACTGCTGGATGAGCCGCTCAGAGTGCTTGCCGTGGTAGGTATCATCGTGATTGGAAAAACCCTGGTCGCCGCAGCATTGGTGCTTTTTCTACGCTATCCGCTTCATACCGCGTTAATCGTATCAGCCAGTCTGGCGCAAATCGGTGAGTTTTCTTTTATCCTTGCCGAATTAGGGGTGAGTTTAGGATTGCTGCCAGGAGAAGGGCAAAGCTTAATTCTGGCAGGCGCTATCATTTCAATCGCAATTAACCCGCTGCTATTTAAAGGGATAGAACCGCTGCAAGCCTGGATATATTCACATACCGCCATTGCCAAACTACTGGCCCGTTCTTCTGTCGATCCGCTGACCGAATTACCTAAAATAACAGACGAAAAATATCTCTCAGGCCAGGTTATATTGGTGGGTTATGGTCGCGTCGGTCGACGGGTTGCCGAAACGCTCGCTGAAAATAACATCCCTTATGTTGTGATTGAACAGAGTCGCGAAATTGTTGAGCGCTTAAGGGCCGACAAAATCGCAGCGGTTTATGGCG
>JBIIEG010000142.1:0-3226 GCA_044237955.1 Gammaproteobacteria bacterium | reverse complement strand
GGCGCAAAAGGACCTGTAAGAGCCAAAGTTGGGATTAATATACAAAAGATGAGTTGCATCAAGCCTGCTGAGATACTCCTTACTTTCTCAATAATGAATACTGGCCTTGCCATTTTATTGCTTTTTTTTAGCCCCGTAAAAAAATTCTTCGCATCAGAAAAAGCGTCAAAAATTGTAATAAAGGGAAGAAGGACTCTGCTAACAGCCCACACTTTTTTTTGACTTCCAATATCTTTTTTTTCCATATAACCTCCTTTAATAAATCTCTATATACTCATTCAACTTGAAGATACTGGTTTTGTATCTTCAAGTTCGAATACAAAACCAGGGGGGGGGGGGTTAAGGGAGAAATGTCTTATTTCTCGCTTAAATTCAACAGGTTATACCGGCTGAATTCCCCCTTTTGTGGGACTCGCCACCCAAACACATCCCGCACTTTTTTGCGAGAGAAAGCCTTAATAGAAACCAGCGTCTTGAAAGGCGAGCAGTATAAACTGCTTTTTTGTTCCAATCCAATAATGCGTTCGGCTTATGCCAGCAGTTCCAACCGCCTATTTTCCCAGTAAATGTAAAATTCGCTCTATTACTTACCCCACTCTCCCCGTCACAAAATCACGCGTAGAGGCATTGGAAGGGTTAGAAAAAATTGCTTCTGTATTACCAAATTCTAACAACTTACCCATATAAATATACCCCGTAAAATCCGAAATACGTCGCGCCTGGTGCATGTTGTGGGTGACGATACAAATGGTGTAATCTCGTTTTAGTTCATGTATCAATGCTTCGATAGATTGCGTAGAAATAGGGTCTAATGCGGAAGTGGGTTCATCTAACAAGATAACGTCTGGTTTAATGGCGATCGCTCTTGCGATACACAGACGTTGTTGTTGTCCGCCTGAAAGACTCAACCCACTGCGCTTTAATATATTTTTTACCTCTCCCCAGAGTGCTGCTTTTTCAAGTGCCCACTCCACACGAGCCGCCAGCTCATTATGCGTTAATGTTTCATAGAGCTTTACACCGAATGCCACATTATCAAAAATCGACATGGGAAAAGGCGTTGGTTTTTGAAACACCATGCCTACTTTACTGCGCAGCTGATTTAAATCTTGATGGGGTGATAATATATTTTTACCGTCTAGAAGTATTTCGCCTAAAGCATATTGGTCGGGATATAACTCATACATCCGATTAAAGGTACGCAGCAAAGTCGATTTTCCACAGCCAGAAGGTCCTATTAACGCAGTAATAGAACGTTCCATGATCTGAAAATTAATATTTTTTAGAACGTGGAATTTGCCGTAATAAAAGTTCAAATCAAATGTTTTTATTTTTATTGCTTTGTCTTCGGTCATAAAATTTTTAATAGGTTTGTGATCTTTGTTTAAAAACAACTCGCACGACAATATTAAGTGACAATACAAAAACCGTAATTAACAACGCGCCTGTCCATGCTAATTGGTGCCAGTCTTCATAAGGACTCATCGCATATTGAAAAATCACCGAGGGTAAATTTGCCATCGGTTGATTCATATTCATACTCCAAAATTGATTATTCAGTGCTGTAAATAACAAGGGAGCTGTTTCACCACTGATACGTGCTACTGCCAGCAATATGCCTGTTAATACACCTGTTTTTGAAACGCGTAATACCACGTGCAAAATCACTTTCCAACGTGGTGCCCCTAATGCAAAAGCGGCTTCGCGCAGTGTGCTGGGTACCAGCAAAAACATATCTTCTGTTGTGCGTACGATAACGGGAATCAGCAATAAGGCTAATGCTAAAGAACCTGCCCATCCTGAGAAATGTTGCACACGTATCACGTACATCTGATAAACAAACAAACCAATAATAATGGAAGGGGCGCTCAATAAAATATCATTTACAAAACGCACCATTTTCGCAAGCCGACTGTGTCTGCCATATTCTGTGAGATAAGTACCCACAAACAAAGCCATTGGTGTACCGATCAATACAGCGCAAAAGACAATTAAAAAACTACCTATGATGGGATTCAGCAAACCACCTTGACCGCCAGGTGCGTTTGTCATGTGAAAAAAAACGTGCCACGAAACACCAGGCAATCCATTTTTTAATAAGCTGAATAAAATCCAAAACAGCCAGCATAAGCCAATCAGCATCGCAACAGATGCTAATGTGAGTGCAAAAATATTGAGTATGCGACGTTTGATATAGAGCATTTAGTGTCCACCCTGTTTATGCAACCGCTTCATCAATGCTTTGGAGATCACAAAAACTAACAAAGTGATGCCAAACAAAATCAAACCTAATTCACTTAACGCCGAGCCATAAATTTTGCCCGTAGCTTCTGTAAATTCATTGGCTAATACAGATGAAATACTCGCACCTGGCATTAACAAAGAGCTGGATAATTGATGCGCATTACCAATCACAAATGCGACTGCCATGGTTTCACCCAGCGCCCTTCCTAACCCTAAAATAATGCCTCCAAAAACACCGACGCGTGAGTAAGGCAATATAATATTCCAGACAACTTCCCATTGCGTGGCGCCTAAGGCATAAGCTGATTCTTTGAGTAAATCCGGCACGATTTCAAATACATCGCGCATGACAGATGCAATAAATGGGATGACCATAATGCTCAATACAATACCGGCGGTGAGTACGCCGATGCCCATAAACGCACCTTGAAAGAGCGGGCCGATGAGGGGTATGTGACCTAAGTTTTCAACCAGCCAGGGTTCTATTTTGTCGGCAAATAAAGGTGCAAAGACGAAGAGTCCCCACATGCCATAAATGATGCTGGGTATACCTGCGAGTAGTTCGATGAGAATGCGAAGTGGTTGTTTGAGTACGGCGGGTGCTAATTCAGTGAGGAATACGGCGATACCAAAACTAATGGGGATGCCAATCAGTAGTGCGATAAAAGAAGTCAGTAAGGTGCCAACGATAGGGACCAGTGCGCCAAATTGTTCGGTGACAGGGTTCCAGTCTGCACGCCATAAAAAACCAAGACCGAATGCTTTTATGCTGGGAATACTCGCTTGGTATAGCTCATACAAAATGGACAGTGCTAACAGCAATAAAATCACTGCGAATGCCATGGCCACACCATGAATAATTTTATCCAGTCGGCGTTGTTTTTTGAACAGCGGGTTTAATGAGTGTGGCATGGTGAGTTGTATGGTAGTAACACCCGCCAGGCCGTCATCCCGTGGACGATTTAACCACGGGATCCAGGTT
>JBIIEG010000140.1:0-3239 GCA_044237955.1 Gammaproteobacteria bacterium | reverse complement strand
TCCCGTGGTCAAACCATCCACGGGATGACGGCCAATGGGTGGATGACGTCCGTAGGGTGGACGACGGTCGTGGGGTGGGGTGATAGGCTGGCGCGGAGAAGATATGCCCGCTAACCCACACTCCCTTCCAAACTCACTTCCAGTAATTTTTGTGCTTCCACCGCAAATTCCATCGGCAGTTCTTTGAATACTTCTTTACAAAAGCCATTCACAATCATCGAGATCGCTTCTTCCGTGCGAATTCCGCGTTGTTGGCAATAGAACAATTGATCTTCGCTGATTTTAGAAGTGCTCGCTTCATGTTCTACGTGTGCCGTATTATTTTTAACTTCGATATACGGAAAGGTGTGTGCGCCACATTTGTCACCTAACAATAAAGAATCACATTGTGTGTAATTTCTCGCATTACTTGCACCGCGATTCACACGCACTAACCCGCGATAAGCGTTTTGTCCAAACCCTGCAGAAATACCTTTTGAGATAATCGTGCTCTTGGTATTTTTGCCGATATGCAGCATTTTGGTACCGGTATCTGCTTGCTGATAATGATTGGTTAATGCCACAGAATAAAATTCACCGATAGCATAATCGCCTTTTAAAATCACGCTGGGATATTTCCAGGTAATCGCAGAACCGGTTTCGATCTGGGTCCAGGAAATTTTGGAATGACTCCCGCGGCAAGCACCCCGTTTGGTGACAAAGTTATAAATACCCCCTTTGCCTTCTTTGTCTCCTGGGTACCAATTTTGTACGGTGGAATATTTAATTTGTGCGCGCTCTAATGCGACTAATTCGACGACAGCAGCATGCAATTGATTTTCGTCTCGCATGGGCGCTGTGCAACCTTCTAGGTAACTCACATACGCATCATCGTCGGCAATAATTAAGGTGCGTTCAAATTGACCGGTATTTGCAGCGTTAATACGAAAATAAGTGGAAAGCTCCATCGGGCAGCGCACACCTTTGGGGATATACACAAAAGAACCATCGCTGAATACGGCTGCATTTAAGGCTGCAAAAAAATTATCGGAATAGGGCACCACGCTGCCTAAATATTCGCGTATTAAATCAGGGTGTTTTTGTACGGCTTCTGAGAACGAACAAAAAATCACGCCAACTTCTGCTAATTTTTCTTTGAAGGTGGTGGCAACAGAGATGCTGTCGAATACGGCATCGACCGCAACGCCTGCGAGTTTGGCGTGTTCGTGCAGCGGAATACCCAGTTTTTTATAGGTTTCCAACAGTGCAGGATCAACCTCGCTTAAACTTTTAGGTGCATCTTTATTAGATTTAGGTGCTGAGTAATAAATGATGCTTTGATAATCAATCGGTGGATAGCTCACGTGCGCCCATTCGGGTAGCGTTAAGGTGAGCCAGTGACGATAGGCTTTTAAGCGCCATTCCAACATGAAGGCGGGTTCGTTTTTTTTTGCAGAAATACGTCGAACGGTCTCTTCATTTAAGCCAGGCAGGAAGGCATCTGCTGCTATCTCCGTGACGAAACCATGCTCGTATTTTTTATCGATCAGGCTATCTAAATAATTGCGTTCAGTTGACATGCTTTATCTCGGCATTTTTGCTTTTTTTCTCCTCTCCTTTCTTTGGGAGAGGGTAGAGCCTGCCCCCGAAATGTTTTTGATCGGGGGGAGAGGGCGTTTTTAAAAGATGTTCTGTCAGGATTGGCTTTAACATATCTGCCAAAGTAATACTTTCAAGTGTTGCTAACACAAACTGATTGATGGCTCTCCAATTGTGTTTAACAGCACAGGTCATATTCTGTGTGCATACCTGAGTAGAGTCAGAGCATTCCGTCAGCGCAAGTGGCCCTTCCAAGGCAGTAATGATTTCTGCAATCGTAATTTCATCGGGTGTACGAGCCAGGCTATAGCCGCCTATTGCACCGCGTGTTGAGACTACAAGGTCTGCTTCTTGGAGTATTTTTAATATTTTGCTGACTGTGTGCCGTCCTAGATGGACCCGACGAGCAATTTCATTGGCGCTCAATAAAGATTCCGTGTTGGCAGAGAGACAGTTCAAAATAAGGGTGGCGTAATCAGCCATTTTACTGATGCGAAGCATATGGACTTTGGCAAATAGCGAAAACAGGAGGATATAGTACTGAGTTTGTACTATTTGGGCAAATCCTTTGGAGTGGGTAGAGGCGGGACGCTGTCAGTCCAGCAATGCATCAATCTGATCAAGCGCGCTTAATACCAAATGACCGACAATATCTGAGGCTTTCATTAAATGCTGGTCAGAGGTTGCAGCTGCTTGTTCGTCTGCATGATCGGTGATTGCTCTCACGCTCACAAAAGGCACGGCAAATAAGTGTGCGATGTGTGCAATGGCAGCGGCTTCCATGTCAATCCCCAATGCGGCAGGAAATTTTGTTTTGATGTCGTGGAGTTTGGCGGTGCAGGCAATAAATTGATCACCTGTGATGCCGACTCCTTTTTCAAAGGCGAGATTTTGTTTGAGGGCCAGTGTTTCAAATAAATGCACCAGTGCGTGGGAGGATTGATAATCCGGTGGCATTTTGGGGAGTTGGCCGTGTACATAGTTGCCAAAGCTCGTGACGTCTACGTCGTGATAAAGCACGGATTCGGAGAGAATAATGGTAGCGGGTTTTAGGTGTTTATGGAGTGCGCCCAGTGTGCCTACGTTGATAATACAGCTGGGTTGATAGTGCTCGATCATCAGCGTTGTGGCTAATGCGCCATGGACTTTGCCAATGCCTGAACAGGCTAATACGATGTCTGTGTGCGCAAAACGTCCTTGATAAAAATTGACAGAGCCTATTAGCTGATGCCTGACGTCAGTGAGTTGCGCTTGAATGGCGCTGATTTCTTCTGGCATGGCGCCGATGATTGCGATGGTCATTTTGGGGTCTCTATATAGGTGTTAGTACAGCGTATCTCTCATTTTGGGTGGTCTGTGGTTCCTGTCTCTCGCTCGAATGCAGGCATGACTCGTTCGATCCAAAAACCACAGATCACCCAAAATGAGAGATACGCTGTACTAGTTCGTCGCACTAATTTTGGCTATTAATCAGCAATTCCCGCTGAAAAACACATCGGGCCTTGCTTCCTTGTTTTAACGCGTCGCGCGAAATAAATTCGCACTTGTCCCAGTCGGGAGAATTCAGCCGGTCAGGGGGAAGAACTGCGTCTCTCCCCCCTGACAACCCCTCATTGCCCCTGTTCGTCCAGTTAATGGGTAAGAATGTACGAAACAATTTT
>JBIIEG010000009.1:0-11950 GCA_044237955.1 Gammaproteobacteria bacterium | reverse complement strand
AGGTAATTTAAAGAGCATATATCTATCATAAGCAAACCTTCAAAAACATGGATGTTTTTGGAGAGTCTACATGGATGTATTCACGACGTGTTTGCGTTGATAGATATATGCTCTTTAAATTACCTGGAGAGTTACTATTTTTTAAATATTTCCTTCGCATCATTGCCACACTGGGATGGGTTCCCGCCTTCGCGGGAATGACAATGTTCGGCTACAACTTCTAAACCACCTGGGGAGTTACAATTCATCTTCTAATTTGACTCACAGGAATAACAATCTCATCTGTTTGTGTGGCACGTTTTTCAGACTTCCAACAATGCCCATACACAATCTCAAAAGTAGCCGGTAATTTACCCGACAAATCACGATAAGTGTCATACTCCGCACTAAATTGTTGAAAGCGTTTTTTCCCCGTTAATGTTATGCGTCTATCTAATAAAATGTTGGTAGAGCCTGTTTTTTTTAAATCATCACATACATGATGGACGTCTTGATACCTCATGGTGAGCCATTCTGTTTGCATAACAGGATCAGCAAAACCAGTTCGCAATAAAGCATCGCCCACATCATGTAAATCAAAAAATAAATGCACGTGCGGTTTGTCATCTACGGTTGCCCAACTGGCACGCATTTCTCCTAATGTATCTGGCCCAAAGGTTGAAAATAAAAACAAGCCGCCAGGTTTTAATGCGCGGCGCACTTCTGCAAAAACAGCTTCGTTATTCTCACACCAGGGCAGCATCAATCCAGACACAATTAAATCGATTGAATTGTCTAGAAGCGGTAGTTCTGTTGCGTCAGCACACACACCTTTTTTTTCTCGCAGCATCTCTTTTGCAAAATCTAGTGAAATTATGTGTGTGTACGGGTAACGCTTTTTTAATAATTCAGTAATATAGCCAGTACCTGCGCCCAAATCTAAAACATAGGCAGGTTCCAGGCGCACCCAATTTAAATGCGCTAATAGACGATCAGCCACTTCATGATATAGGACGCCGGCTGAGTCATAAGTGGCAGCACTATGGGCAAATGTTTTTTGTACTAAATCAGGATGAAACAACATGTTTAAACTCAGATTTGAAAAAATAATCAATTGGTTGCTGCCGACTTTTTGTGCATTATGTCGCAAAAATACGGCAAATAAAGCTTTATGTCAGTCTTGTTTGAATGATCTGCCTTGGCAAGATCATGCATGTGCGCTTTGTGGTAGTGCTTTGTCATCAACAGAAATCTGCGGGCAATGTATCCAAAATCCACCCCCGTACGATAGCACTATCTGTTTATTTCATTATCAGGCGCCGATTGATAGCATGATTTTATCGTTAAAGTTTGCTGATAATTTAAGGTATGCAAAATTACTGGGTAACTTGATGGCTGAAAAAATTGCTTCTCGTTATCGGGAGCACGATATACCCATTCAACTTGAAGATACTGGTTTTGTATTTTCAAGTTCGAATACAAAACCAGGGGGTTTTTTAAGGGGGAAAAGTCTTGTTTCCCACTTAAATTCAACAGGTTATACCACTCGCCACCCAAACACATCCCGCACTTTTTTGCGGGACAATGCCTTAACAGAAGCCAGTGTCTTGAAAGGCGAGTGGTATAAGCCAGAGTGGATTATTCCTGTGCCGTTACATGCGGAGCGTTTGCGAGAGCGTGGTTATAACCAGGCGTTGGAGATAGCGCGACCCATTGCTAAAAAATTACAGATCCCACTACAAACGCGTTATTGCACACGCATATTGCCTACGCTAGCGCAGGCGTCGATGACAGCAGAGGAGCGTAGAAGAAATATGAAAAATGCATTTGCTGTGGAGGAATTATTTCAGGCCAGACATGTTGCGATTGTGGATGATGTGTTAACAACGGGCAGCACGGTGAGTGAGTTTGCGCGCATGCTAAAAAAATCGGGCGTAGCGCGTGTTGATGTGTGGTGTTGTGCTAGGACGGTGTTACGATTTTAACCATCGCAAATCCACCACCCGGCGTACGAAGATTAGTGGTCTGTCCCTGATACAATCGCGCACCAAAACCCAACACTTCACCGCTGTAAACATAGGCACGTAAATCGACTTTACGTTTCTCACCATCTATCTCTATTTCACTCGGTGGCGCTAAAGTTTGCGCCATATAGTCTCCCGCCAAAATATCAGCCAATACACGTCGCGTGATGTTGTATCCTCTATAAACACCTTTGCCAGCATAACCCGAGACAGGTTTGAAAAAATATTGTTTGCGCGTATCCCATAATGTATCGGCATTTTGAGGATCGATAATATGCGCAGGCAGCATTATCTGTTGAAGTTGCGCGGCCGTTTTTTCATCCACACCACAGTTGATTAAGAAGGTTACATCTGACAACAGCGTTAAATTACGTTTATGTGCATAGAGTGCATGCGCGTAAGGATGAGGTGTAAATAATGCCTGATTGTTTATATAAGCTTCTTGCAATACTGCATGTTCTGGTTGTGACAGATCAAAATCAGTTAAGCGGTTATAGACTAGATCAATTGGTTTGTTGTTAGCCCACAGTTTATTTTCTCGCAAAGAAAATGCAGCAGGATCAACGATGTCACAGTGTATGTTGTGTTTTTGCAGTAGATGTTGGAACAGCAAAAACTCAGGATAAAAGTATTGGTTCTGCGGATCGTGATCGACAATCGCGACAGATTTAAGTGGTTGATGTGGATATACGCTGCGCCATTCCGCTAAAAACATGGCTATGAAACGCTGGCACCATCTCTCCATGGCGTTCGGAATATGATGTGCTTCTTCGAGCAGGGCAACAATAAAAGCACCGGCAGCATTGGTGTTGATTTCAATCAGTTTTGGGCCATCGGGCGTTAGGTGAAAGTCATAACCGAATAGTACGCCAGGGTTGTATTGTGTGTGGGCCTTAGTGCCGCTAAATGCCGCTGCTTGGAAGGCGGTCAGGGTTGTGATGTGTTCAATCGTGCGTACGGCATTTTGTATGGTGGCTGCCTGAGTAGAAGCTAAATCGACGGTGGTTGTGCTGAAGAGATGGGGCCTTGTTGTGAGCCAATCTGGGGGGAGGTTATGGGTATTGCCTAAGGCGGTGATTCTTTGGATGAGGGAGGTTGGCATGGTGGTCTTTTCCCAGCAATTCCCGATGTTTTTTTCAGGGGAAATTGCTGTGAAACTATTATAGAGGTGACGTGTCAAACGTGGTGTTTATTTGTTGTTTGGCGTCCCCAAGGGGATTCGAACCCCTGTTGCCGCCGTGAAAGGGCAGTGTCCTAGGCCTCTAGACGATGGGGACAGATAGATGTGAAAAAGATAAAACAATAAATCTGGTGGAGCTAAGCGGGATCGAACCGCTGACCCCTTGCATGCCATGCAAGTGCTCTACCAGCTGAGCTATAGCCCCAAATAACTGCAGGGAGTGGCGATTCTAAGGAACTGGGGCGCTTGTGTCAACCATAGTTGAATGGGTATAGCCATGACCTAAACTTCACAAATCAGCTGATTGATTTCCAGCAGTTTTTCGTCCGTAAAGCGACGTGCACCGAGGCTGGCTTCTGGAAAAGGCACTGCAAGCAGTTCGTTTTTCTGCACAGCGATCATTTTGCCAGACTCTCCGCGCATTAAACACGCTACTGCGTGATAGCCCATTAAAGCCGCGGTTTTTCTGTCTATAACGGTTGGTGAGCCGCCACGTTGAATATGTCCTAAAACACAGACCTTGTAAGAAATACCGCTTTTGGCCTTAATTTCTTCAGCTAATTGAAAGCTTCTGCCAGGACGTTCTGCTTCGGCAACGACAACGATGGAGGCCATTTTTTTGCGCAGGCGGTTTTTGATATGGTGAACAACTTCATCTACACCCAAGGGAAGTTCTGGGATCAGGATAAATTCGGCCCCTCCTGCGATACCAACATCGACTGCTAAAAAGCCTGCTGCACGTCCCATGACTTCTACTAAAAAATGACGATTTAAGCTAAAAGCAGTGTCTCGTATTTTATCAATCGCCTGTAATGCAGTGTTGCACGCTGTGTCAAAACCCAGTGTATATTCCGTGCCGATAATGTCATTGTCGATGGTGCAGGGGATTCCTACAGTTCTGGGTCCGCCTTCTTTTTCCAGGAGATAAGCGCCTCTGAAACTACCATCGCCGCCCAATACAGCCAGGGCATCAATGCCTATTTGCTGCAGATATTTGAGGCAATTGGCGCGTACTGCAGGATCTAGAAATTTCTCGCAGCGTCCGGTTTTTAAGATAGTGCCGCCACGCTGGATGCAGTTGGCAGCATCTTTGGAGGTCATCGGAGAAATAGTTTGATCAATCAATCCCTGATAGCCATTTTCGCAGCTGTACAGCTCTAGCCCGTGAGAAAGCGCTGTGCGTAATACAGCGCGAATCGCAGCGTTCATGCCTGGGGCATCGCCACCTGAAGTCAGAATAAGTAGTTTTTTAGGGGGTTTCATAAAAATTCTCTTCACAAGTATTTATTTTTTAGTATATGATTCCCGCACCCCAGTCCGGGGAATTTATAACAAACCTTCGAGGAATCTAAAAATGAGTATCGCTAAAAAATTAGCTGTTGTTGCATTCGCGGGCGTATTGTCTTCTGTTGCTTTTGCTGCTGAAGATACCGCTGCTACTAACAACGCTGCTACAAGCAACACCACAACCAGCACCACTTCTTCTAATCCTAGCACAGCAGGAACATCTTCTGCTCAGCAAATCGTAGCTGATGCTTCAAGCGCTACCGCTACACCTTCTGAAGCTACCGCTCCTGCAGCTGAAAAGAAGCATGGCAAGCATCATGCTAAGAAGCACGAGCAAAAAGTTGCTGCCGCAGCTGGTACTACTTCTGCTGCTGCACCAGCAACAACAGAACAAGCTCAATAATAAGTCTGTTTTGTTCTCCTATAAAGAGCGCTTCGGCGCTCTTTATCTTTTTTTGAATCTACCCCACCTTTTTATGTAACGCCGCTTTCCCTAACGAATAAACAGTCATCGCATAATTGGTACTGTTGTTGTATTTTTTAATCACTAAGAAATTCTGAAAAAATAACCAGTATTCCAAACCATGTTCATTTTGCAAAGCCAATATGCCCGCTTTTAAATCGTCGGGTAGATTTTGACGAGGTACGACACCATAACGTTGTTTTAATTCTGCCAACGTTAATAAAGCAGGCACACCTTCTGGTGGAATAGGATATATGCTTTTCCCATCGATTATTTTAGCAGGGACAACAATAGGTTTTTCAGCCTGCCAGCCTTTTCTGTGCAAATAATTTCCCATGCTGACGATCGTGTCATCATCTTCAAATAGATTCGGCTGTTCACTGTCATTAGCACTGATTGCATACTCACGATAACTGCTTGGCATAAATTGCGGCAGACCTAAGCCACCATCAAAAGAACTTCTTACCGAGAGCGGGTCCCAACCTTGCTCTCTGCACAATAATAAATAGTTCGTGAGTTCACTGGTGAAATAAGGGCGTCGTGAAGGGTGATTGAATGCTAATGTGATGAGTCCTTGAAAAGCGGAATAATGTCCTGTATTCACGCCATAACCTGTTTCTATACCAAGAATGCCTAACATGATTTCAGGTGGCACGCCATAACGTTTTTCAACTGATAATAGCGCTTTTTTATGTTCCTTCCAGTAAGCAGCACCTGATTTGATACGTTCGGGTGTCATCAATGCATCGCGGTAAATATAAAAAGGTTTGGGTTTGGAAGGTTTGTGTACTTTAGAAACAGTCACTTCGAGAAAATCAGTTTGATTAAACCAGTTGGTTAACTGCGCTTGCTCGAAGTTATATTTTTGGCTGATATTTTGAATGTAGGTTTGTATGTCAGGGCGCGAGCCAAGGTCAATTGCCAGAGAAGCGCTTGTATGAAAATAAAAAAACAAGAGTGATAAAATAAGTGTGAGTTTTTTCATAGTGATCGTTTTTTACCTCCCTAATAAGTTTCGATGTGTTTGAATCGACATCAAAATTCCAAACCCTGCCATGATTGTTAACATCGCAGAACCACCATAACTGATTAGCGGTAATGGCATGCCCACTACCGGCAAGATGCCTGTCACCATGCCGATATTGACGAAAAAAGACAGAAAGAAAGTCAAGCTGAGACTGCCGGCTAATAAGCGAGAAAAAGTATCTTGTGCCTGACTGCTGATATACAAACCACGTAAGACGATAAATGTTAATGTGGTAATGAGCAAGACTGCACCAATCAAACCAAACTCTTCTCCTACTACACCAAATATAAAATCTGTCGCATGCTCAGGCAAAAAACGCAGATGTGATTGCGTGCCCTGCAAATAACCTTTACCCCAGAGGCCACCTGAACCCACAGCAATTTTCGATTGAATAATATGGTATCCCGTTCCCAATGGATCCGCTTCTGGGTTTAAAAATGTCAGCACCCGCTGACGCTGATAATCATGTAGAAAATGCCATAAAAAAGGTGCAGCACAACCGATGGCTATTAACATTAAAAAGATATGCCTAAAACGTATGCCTGCTAATACCAGCACACAAATGCCGGTAAATACGATCATCAATGCGGTACCTAAATCGGGTTGCTTCGCGACTAAAGCAAGCGGTATGAGTAGCAATAATCCGCTGATCAGTAGCGTTTTAAAGTTGGGGGGGAGTAGTTTTTTTTCCAGATACCACGCGAGCATCATTGGCATCGCCAGCTTCACAAGTTCTGTGGGTTGAAATTGAAAAACGCCCATATTCAACCAACGTTGTGCACCTTTGCTGGTATGACCCATGGCTAGTACTGCGACCAATAGCAAAATGCTTGTTGAAAATATCCATGGTGCCCACTGATAGTATTTTCGAGGCGGAATTTGTGCAAAAACCAGCATTATACAAAGAGAAATAACGACCCATACCAATTGGCGCACAAGTAGCGTCCAGCTTTGATTGTCAGCGCTGTAGAGGATGACAAGGCCCATCAACATGAGTGTTGCTATGCCGCAAAATAAAGGAGGATCAATGTGAAACCTCTCCCACAGTGAACGCCTCAACACATTGCTATTAGTGGAGGTGAAATAGGGTTCTTGGACGGGTTTGCGATTCATGGCAGCGTAGATTTTTATTGTGTGTGATTTTCGGTGAAAACGCTGTGAAAAGCAAAGGATACCCATTGGCTATTAACAATACGCGCAGGTAAAATGCTGTTTATGATAATGGAAAAAAATTTGAATAATGAAAAAAATTTCCGACCAGGAACTAGAATCTTTATTGGATGATTGTGAGTCTGACCTTGTTGAAAGAAAGCAATCATTCAAAAGCGATGTGCCTAAAAAAGCACGGCAGGCGGTGTGTGCTTTTTCCAATGATCTACGAAATCACAATAAACCGGGCATCCTGTTTATTGGTGCAAAAGATGATGGCACACCATCCAACGAACCTATTACAGACGAGTTGCTTCGCACGCTCGCCGATATGAAAACCGATGGCAATATTCTTGCATCCCCCACATTGTCGGTTGAAAAACGTATCTTGAAAGGAGCGGAAATGGCTATTGTTATAGTTATGCCATCTGATATGCCGCCTGTTAGATACGAAGGACGAATTTGGATACGTACTGGACCACATCGCGCTATTGCCAATGAACAAGAAGAGCGGATTTTGATTGAAAAAAGAAGACACAAGAATCTGCCATTTGATTTATATCCATTTCCTCCTGCTAAGCTGAGCGATTTGTCTCGTTTGATTTTTGAAAATGAATATCTGCCAGCCGCTTTTGCCAATGATGTTTTGGAAGCCAATGGTAGAAGTTATGAGGAGCGCCTAGCTGTCTGCAAAATGATTGTCTCTCCAGAAGAAACGACGCCGACAATTCTAGGGTTGTTGGCTATTGGTAAAAGTACACAAGACTTTCTAGCGGGCGCTTATATCCAATTTTTGCGTATTGATGGCACAGAGCTGGCTGATCCGGTCATAGATGAAGAAAAAATTGGGGGTGCATTGGTGGATATGTTGCATCGTATAGAAAAAAAATTAGCAGCGCATAATCGTATAGCTTTCGATGTGACTTCTATGCCTACACATATAAAGACTTCATCGTATCCTGCAGCCGCTGTACATCAAATTATATACAACGCGGTGCTGCACCGTACGTATGAAGGTGTGAATGCGCCCGTGCACGTCTATTGGTTTAATGATCGTATTGAAATTTCAAGCCCAGGTGGGCCATACGGGAATGTCACTGAAAAAAATTTTGGCAAGCCTGGTATTGTGGGTTATCGAAACCCAAATATTGGAGATGTTTTAAAAACATTTGGATTTGTTCAGGCTTTTGGAAGGGGAATAGCTATAGTGAGGAAAGAACTTGAAAAAAATGGCAATCTGCCTCCAGAATTTGAAGTAGATCAAAGTAGAGTTTTATGCACAATCAGGAAAAAAGAATGAACAGACCCATACTCACCTTCTTCAATAACAAAGGAGGAGTAGGTAAGACTTCTTTGGTGTATCACTTAGCTTGGATGTTTGCCAGCCTTCAAAAACGAGTCGTGGTGGTCGATCTAGATCCACAAGCGAATTTAACTGCTGCTTTTTTGGATGAGGAAAAAATTGAGAATCTTTGGAATCAGCCATCAGAAGGTTCTACTATCTATCATTGCGTTAAACCACTCACCAGTGTTGGCGATATAGTAAAACCAATATTACAAAATATTGTAGCGAATCTATATCTTGTTCCAGGCGATGTGGAGTTGTCTAGTTATGAAGAAGTTCTTTCTCATGAGTGGCCTGATAGCATGGGAGATAAAAACTTGTATCGTCCTATGCGTATACTGAGTTCTTTTTGGCAAGTGATGCAGATGGCAGCAGAGGAGGCAAAAGCAGACATTATTTTTGTAGATGTAGGGCCTAATTTAGGTGCAATCAATCGTTCTGTTTTAGCGGCAACAGACTATGTGGTGATTCCGTTAGGTGCCGATCTTTTTTCTTTACAAGGGCTTAAAAATTTGGGGCCTACTTTGAAGAGTTGGAGAAATCTGTGGAAAAAACGGCTGACCAATTGGAATGATAGTGCTGAAAAAAACAGTCATCCCAATTTTCAACTCCCTCAAGGAAACATGCAGCCAGTGGGTTATATTTGTCAACAATATGGCGTTAGATTAGACCGCCCTGTAAAAGCTTATGATAAATGGGTAAACCGTATCCCAGGCGTTTATCGTGAATGCGTCCTGGAAGAAGAGTACAGCAATCACATGAAGCCTGATGCAGACCCCTATTGTCTTGCTACGATGAAACACTATCGCAGTTTAACCCCTATGGCACAGGAGCATCGTAAGCCTATCTTTAATTTAAAGTCAGCGGATGGTGCTATCGGAAGTCATGCAAATGCAGCGCGAGATGCATACACAGATTTTAAAGAGTTAGCGTTGAAAATTGCGGAAAAAATAGGTGTTTCAATATAAGCAAAATATTTGTTGGAATCACTCGAAGGCTCATCATGCTTTAATCTGGAAACTAGCATGTGTTTCCCAGGCAATCGATTGAATCAGAATATTTTTTACTTTGGAAAGGGGCGGCCCAATGCGTAATTGTTCAGCATAAGCGGTGAGTTGCTCTTCTGTACCAAATGCTTCCACTTCCACATCGCCATTCGGTAAATTACGTGTCCATCCCGATACTTGGAGTGCAACGGCAGCATTTTTTGCAAAGCGTCTGTAAAAAACACCTTGTACACGACCACTGATTAACAAGCGTTGACCGATGGGATTTTTCATAGCTCACTGACCAATTTCTTTTAACAATGTTTCTTGTGTCTGCGAGCCATACAGTATTTTATGTAATTTGCCCTGTGGCGTAATAATTAAAGTGGCAGGTAGGGTCGGTATTTCTTGAATGTCAAACTTTGTCAGCGGAAAGCTTGATAATAAGGGGAGGGTTAAATGTAGCGTATCCGCAAAATGTTGTATCTCAGCTGCAGGCAAACTATCAAAATTCACACCCAGCACAACCAGCTTGTCGCTATGATTCGCATATAGTGCGTTTAGCGCAGGTAGTTCAGTCAAGCAGGGTTCACACCAGGTCGCCCAGTAATTCACAACCAACCATTTGCCTTGATAGTTGGATAGGTAAATGGGATTGCCATGGCTGTCTGTTGCGTCGGGTTTATTGTGACAGGCGATAACACAGATACTCAGCAACAAACCCAGAATTAGAAAACGTAAAGTTTTCATACGTTGTTCTGATTGAGCAGTGCTTTCATATCATTAGCAATTTTTTGTGGGTCATGTGGCATCGTAAATACGCCATAAAACTGTCCTTCTGGATTGATGATAATAATTGTGCCGCTATGATCGATGGTGTAATGCGTGGGATCTTTTGCATCACTCACTTTGGCGTAGATAACACTCATCTCTTGGGTCAATTTATCTAATTGTTTTTGACTGCCTGTTGCGCCTAAAAAAGCGGTATTAAAACTACTTAGATAAGTTTTGATCACTTGCGAGGTATCTTGTTCGGGATCCACCGAAATAAATAAAATGCGTGGCATGCTTTTGAGTTGGGCGCTTTCTAGCATTTTGTAAGATTGACTGAGCATGGCCAGTGTCGTTGGACAAAGATCAGGGCAGTGCGTAAAGCCGAAAAAAATCAACGTGTAGTGGCCTTTAAGATTTTCCAAACTGAAAGGTTTGTTGTCGGTATCTACCAGTTTAAATGGTGCAATGGTGCGTGGCTGAGAGAAGATGGTTGCTGTTTTTAAAGCGGGGCTACCTGTTTTATTTTGTGTGTTGTAGTGCATCCACATCCCAAATAGTGCGGATAAAACAGCGATAGATATTAAGAGAAATAAAAGTCTTTGGTAGGTTTTAGGTTGCTTGGTCATGATAGTCGTCCTTAGAAAGAAAAAGAAATATACCCATTCAACTTAAAGATGCCGGTTTTGTATCTTTAAGTTTGAATACAAAACCAGGGGGTTTTTTAAGGGGGAAGTATTTTGCTTTCCCCTTAAATTCAAATAGATTATACCGCTCGCCACCCAAACACACCCCGCGACTTTTTGCGGGACAAAGCCTTAACAGAAAACAGTATCTTGAAAGGCGAGCGGTATATAGTGATCTACGAGTAATACGACAAATAATAGCATGAGGTAGACGATCGAATATTGAAATGTCTTCATCGCAACCTTAGGGTCATTGCTATATTTTAATCGTATTGCCCAATACAGAAAAATAGCCCCTAGAATCAATGCGCCAGCAAGATAAATGAAACCGCTCATTGAAACTGCAAAAGGCAATACAGAAATCACAATGAGCAGAATGGTGTAGAGCAAAATATTTAATTTGGTAAAAGGGATACCATGCGTAACAGGCAACATCGGGATGTTCGCTTTGGCATATTCTTCTACACGATAAATGGCTAATGCCCAAAAATGGGGTGGTGTCCAAACGAAGATAATGAGCAGTAGTAATAGTCCACCATAATCTAATTGACCTGTGACAGCTGTCCAGCCTAACAAAGGGGGAGCTGCCCCCGCCAAACCGCCGATCACAATATTTTGTGGTGTGGCGCGTTTTAAGAATACCGTGTAAATCAAGGCATAACCGACGAGGCTTAAAAAAGTGAGTATCGCGGTGAGTGTGTTGACGAAAATGATGAGCAGCGATAATCCTGTGATGGCTAACAGCGTTGCAAAAATGATGGCGATAGGTAGAGATACTTTGCCGGTGGGAATAGGCCTGCCTTGCGTACGTCGCATGATCGCGTCGATACGTCTATCAACGAGATGATTGGTTGCGGCCCCTGATGCTGCTGTTAAGCCAATACCGATAATACCAAAGATGAAAATCGGCCATGGCACCCTGTTCGGCGTTGCTAACAACATACCGACAACAACGGTGATAAGCATGAGGGCCACAACACGCGGTTTACACAGTTCGTAATAGGCGCGCCAGGGAGCAAGAGGAGAGTCTGTGGTCATTTTATGAGTGTTAGC
>JBIIEG010000139.1:0-3277 GCA_044237955.1 Gammaproteobacteria bacterium | reverse complement strand
TCTGGAAATATAGCGAGGGATAGGTGAGCTAGGCATTGATAGTCTGTTTCATCCAGAGAGACATAAGTAGCCTGGCAATAAGCAGATACGTTTAGGCAGGCATGTGTCGCGGTTTGCGCTAAAAACCCCCGGCCACGTCGTGGTTTTTTGGGTAATACTTCTGCGAGTAATAATTGCTCTATTTGTTCGGCGGTGTGCAGTGTTTTAGAGGCAGCGTCATACGCGGAATCTTCTTGAGTCCACAGATTAAGCTCAATTGATTCTGTTATCTGATGACATAAGGTATTTAACGGCGATACTATTTTTTGGTGCCATGAATAGATGGCTGCGAGCAAGCGTTTGATTTGATTTTTAGAAAGCAGACCTTGGTTATCTGCCGCGAACCAATAGCAAAATAGTAATAGATCAGCATTTAATTCATGGCGATTTTTTAGCGCAAGCAGCGATTCTTCCGCTTGTTGTTTAATGTGATCGGAGAAACGACAGAATGGATGGCTTTGGAATAGTGAGATCATGGAAGCATCGTACGAAGTACGCTAGAGTATAAAGCAGTTCCTTTTAGTTATCGATAACCATTTTTAGAGACAAGCTCATGAGAATCAATAAATTAGCGATTGGATTTATATTGTTCACATTTTTGACCCCCTGTTGGGCAGTTGACGCTGGAACTGATGTGAAAGCGATCGATCAAAAAACAACAGATCAAAAAATGACCCTTACCAGTTTGAGTAAACCAATTGTGGTTCCTTCCATATCGCCTGCTTTTACCATCCGTTTATCTGTTAATGGAAATGTAGACCATCAATGGTTTTTAGCGGATTACAATCCTCGTTTGGTGAAGTTGCTGGGCCATCAATATATCGCCCCAAAAACTAAAACAGCAGGTGCTTCTGGTATCAGTGCGTGGGATTTTCAATTGCAGCAAATTGGATTTGGAGCCCCTCAGGCGACAACGATTACATTAGAATACCGAAATCTGAAGGACTCAAAAGCGATTAAACAACAGGTATTCACAATTTTAAGTGGTGTTGATAATGAGCACTTGCTTGAAAAGAAATAGTTACATCATACAATCTCGCATTGCATCACATACACTGTTCATCGTATGAACGTTATGAATACAAGCCAAATTATAATAAGCCTGCGCATTAGTTTTGAATAAGAAATGTAAATAAGCGCGTGTATGATTTTGACAAGTGGTGCAGGTGCAACTTTCCATGATGGGTTTATCATCTAGCGCATATTTGGCTTTTTTAATCAAAATGCGTCCGTTTTCTTCACTGGAATCAAAATAAATCCAATCTTCTGTTTTAACAATTTTCCCATGATATAACGCACCATGTCGTGCATTGCGCGTGGGTGCCACGCAGTCAAAAATATCATAACCGCTGGCAACAACGTTGATGAGTTCTTGTGGTTTCATCCCAATCCCCATTGTATAGCGCACTTTGTTCTCAGGCAGCATAGGGCGAATATGTTCGAGTATTTCAGATGTTTCTGGCAAATTCACTTCCATCCCACTTCCCCCCACAGCGATACCATCTAGGTCCATATTTAAAACAAATTCAGTAGATTGATCGCGTAACGCTTTATAAATGCCACCTTGGATAATGCCGAATAATGCTTGTCGTTTTCCATAAGCGGAGCAGGGATTTTCTGCGTGTGTTTCTTTGCAGATGGTGAGCCAGCGATGAGTTCGCTCGACCGCTGCTGCTGCTGCTTCATAACCAGTATCAGGTGTGCATTCATCGAAGGCCATGATGATATCAGCGCCGATTATTTTTTGAGTGTCGATAGAAGATTTAGGGGTGAGGTGAATAATTTGTCGTGTTATGGGGTGCTTAAAATAAGCACCATCCTGATTGATGGTACAAATAGAACCTTGCTGAGACAGGCTCCATACTTGAAATCCACCACTGTCTGTTAGCATCGGTCCGTGCCATCCCATAAAGGGGTGCATGCCACCTGCGTGTTGAATAACTTCCATACCAGGTGCGCATAACATGTGATAGGTGTTGCCGCCTAAAATAATTTGCGAGTTAGCTTGGTGTAAATCTTGCGGCGTCATGTGGTTCACAAATGCGCGTGTGCCGACCGTCATAAAAGCAGGCGTTAAAACTTTGCCATGAGGGGTTTGTATTTCCATCACACGTGCAGGAAGACGTGGATGTTTTTTGATGAGGGTGCTTTGGAAGGTGTTGGTGGTCACTTTTTTGCGAACTCATTATCAGTCTGTGCATAGGTACTGTCTAAACTAAAAATACCAAACTGCGTATGCCTGTCATACATATCCAACTGTTCCACTTTTTTAAGTTTTTTAGCCAAATAGACGGATAGTGGAATACCCAAAAATTCCGTCGCCACTTTAATAAACCACATCGTAAAAATCAGCATAATCAATTCTTTGGAACTCATGATGCCAGAAAATGCGAGCACGCCAAAGAGCACACTATCAACGCCAGACGAAAAAAATGACGCGGTTAAAAAGCGAAAACCCATGTACTTTCCTTTTGTTTTTATTTTAAGTTTCGCCATGATGTAAGAGTTTAATGGCTCAGACACTAAATAGGTGAGGGTAGACGCAATAATCACGCGTGTATTTAGCACCATCAATGCATCAAAAGCTGCATTATGTTCAGCCGAATAAGCGGGTGTTGGAAATAGCGTGATGAGATAACCATAGCCAATATAAAAAAAGTTAAATAAAAGACCACACCAAATCGCAAGACGTGCTCGCTTGTAGCCATAGACTTCTGTGATTAAATCTGACAATAAAAACGTGAGCGGAAATACCAATGCGCCTGCATCTGTATCGACAAAAAATAATCGAATCATTCTGGCATCAAACCAGTTGACCAGTGCAATTGCCATCGAAAAGCACAAGATAAGAAACCACAAAAAGCGTGGTTGTAAGCGTAGTGTATTATTGTCGTTGATTGTGGTCATAGTATCGAGATTATAGTGTGTGAATTTTTTACGGCAAATAATATTGTCATTCTTGCCTTCGCGGGAATGGACAATGCTCGCACTGTGAACAGTTATAGTTTTTCAGGGCACCTAAACGCCGTCAAAATATCAGGGATAAAAGCATTCACCGGATTATCCGCTAACAGATCATAAGTGACATCATGATGATCAAGGTTAAATTCCAATTGATATAGCTTGGGATTGTTCGAGCTTGCAACATGCGCGCGTGCTAATAATCTAAACACTGCCCAATTACCTTTTTCTTCATAAAACACTGTCTTTTTCCCAGCTTCTTCGCTTTCCAAAACCG
>JBIIEG010000138.1:0-3302 GCA_044237955.1 Gammaproteobacteria bacterium | reverse complement strand
AACCATAGGCCTATTTTTCCCTCCCATTCGCCATTGCGCTGCTTATCACAAATCCAAAGCGCATCACATTGGCTCAGCAATTCTGCATCGGCCTGCTTACCCTGCATCAATAAAGTTTGTACAGATGCCTCTTTAGCTTTGTTTCTCCACACAGCAAAAGAGTTATCTGCCAGATCAGTGAGTGAGCCTGTGCCCTTAGTATCTAGCTTTCCAGGTGGTTTAGATTCATCCGCTCCTTTGCGTGGATGGATGACTAGGTGAACATGACAGTTATATTCATTTTTGAAATCGCACAATTTTTCTAAAAATGCTTTTTGTCCTTTGTAGTCATCTTCGGCAAGTTCCATTTTCATAAACGAATCAATGACAAAATTGGTAATGCCATAGCGTTGACGTGCATAACGAAACACTTCAAGCAGACGATCTGATTTTGCGTTACCTACTAAATCAAAAATCCATAAGCGCTCGCTGTACCAATCATGAATGGCGCGAATATAACCTTCAGTGGGATTGCATAGCCCTCCTGCTTGTCGTGTTAAGCGCATCAACAATCTCTTTGGTTTTAATTCCAGACTAGCAATGCAAACGCGAGCACCTTCTTTCATGGTATGCAAAACCACCTGACCGAGAAGCTGAGATTTGCCATGGCCATTTATGCCTGTCCATACAGATAATTCATCAGGACGAAATAATATTTTGCCGCATGCTTTTTCCCATGGTGGATGAATGCCTTTTTCTTGGGTATCTGTTGGATAAAACTCATCAATGACTTGTTCAACAAATGAAGCTGCTGGTTTTAATTCCAGAGGGTCTAAGCTTTTAGCTTGTGAAAAATGGGATTTTATTTCCGCTGGTGTGATGGCATCCATTAAGCAGGCATTAGCATCTTTGCGAGGTAGTTTCACAACAAAGCATCGATGGCGACCTAAGCGCCCGATCAGTTCTTCAACGGCTGCTTGGCCTTCTGGGTCGTTATCAAAACAGAGATAAATTTTGTCAAACATTAACAAGTGGTCATATTCATTTTCGACCCACTGCTGTTTAGCACCTTTGCCTCCACCAAAAGGTACGGATAGGGCAGGTATGTCGTATTGATATAAACTCATCGCATCCATTTCACCTTCGCATAAGGTGATTTCACGAACATGTGAAGGAATAGCCTGCCAGCCGAATAAACAAGGCTCACAATTAGCTTCAACGCGTATTTTCTTTTTTCCATTTGGCCTATCAAGACTGAGATATTTTCGGTTAATCAAAATCTCATCGCGGTAGTAGGGAAAAATTATTTCATTTTCTAGCGCGCCAATTTTGAAAGCAGTCACAGTTTCCTGTGTGAGTTTTCTTATTTGGCATAGGTACTGCATGATGGGAGATGAAACTGAAAAATCAGTCGTTTCTAGCAGTCGTGGTTTTTGGTAGTTTTTAGGGCTGTGCGCCGTAAAAGAGGGTTGAGATATGCCTAGCCAGCCTTCAGCCTCTTTCATGGCTTCTAGCAGGCTCGCTGAGCGTTTTAAGCGCCATAGTTCAAGCAGGTCTCCTTTCTCTCCTGTCGCAAAGTCACAAAAGACGCCTGCTTTATCACCACCGATGCAAATTTTAAGTGATGCTCCCGGTTCCCCTGCAATTGAACCAACTATCCACTCATGCCCTGATTGTTTTCCGTTGGGAAATAAAAAACGTGCGACTGTTTCAGCGCGCTGCGTTAATAGAGCGGATATTTCTTTAGCTGTTCGCATCAAATCACCCCTGCAAAAATAGGATTGTTTGCAAAAGTCAGTGTATGTGCGTTGCCAATCGCTTTCGTTATAAAACTTTCAATATGTTCCGCGTCACGAAAAATAAGATCAACCCCATCGTATTTTTGAAAGCGATCATTGCTGCCCATATTGAATGGTGTATTGGCACATCCATCGATCGCTTTTTTTAAATCATCGACAGAATAATCTTTGAGTACTGTTTCAATTTTTCTTCGACGTTTTGTATCAAGCTTTGCATTGGGATGATTCATCACATGTTGCCAATGGCAGAAGATGGCTTGCACGTCTTTTGTTTTACTACAGTCCAAAATGGTGTCAGCTGTTTTTTTTGTTTCAACAACACAGAGCGGTGAGGTGAAAACCTCACATATATCTTTTTCCTTTCCCTTCCCTTCCATTCCTTTCCATTCCGTAGCCGAGGAGTCGTCGAAGACTCTTGGAGTACTCGTTGAGTAATCTTGGAACTCTCTTGGAGGGGCTGTCGAATTTTGTACTATTTTTGAATGATTATTTTTCAGAGAAGAATCGGATAATGGTGGTGGGTATTTGTAGGTAGGTTTATCAATACGTTGATGGTTTTTCCAACCTGTGACAATCCAATAAGCTTTATCTTCAGCTGTATAAACCTGTAATAAATCATTGCTTATAAGTTCTGATATCCACTTGCTCATGTCCTCTTCTGAAAAAGCATCTAGTGGAAATACTTCTGCTTTTAAGCGAATGAAAGAGGCAGGATGAATGCCATTATCATCTGCAAAATTCCAAAGACCTATAAACAACAAACGTGCATTGGGCGAGCAGGACATAATCTGCTCGCTTGACCAAAAATCTGGCTTGATGGTTCTGATTCTCGACATCGAAACCTCCCAACATACCTAATTCCTGCTCCAATTTTTGTACCGTTTCTATGAGCATTTTTTTGTAGGTGATGTTCTGTGTTTCCTCTTCATTTCTAAGATGAGCAGGAAGCCCAGAGAATATTTTTTTACATCGATTGCTTAAAATAAGCCCTTCAACGATATCGGCTAATTTTCTAATAAGACGTGGGATTGTTTGAACAGAAGGCTGGCGCATCATTTCTTACCTCCTCGCCATTTCCCCGGGAATAGAATGTACTGGGCAACCGTATGTTTTCCACCTCCTGGGTTGTGGCCTTTAATCCAATGAGTTTTGATGTTGTAGCCATACAAATGACGTAGTTCATACACTCGTGGACCAACACCTAATATATCTAAACGATGACGAGCCTGAAGAGTTGTGATGGGTTTTTTTCGCAGCCAAGCTAGTAATCTTGCTCGTTGGCTTTCTGTGCTGATATCGAATTTGTTGTCTATCATTTCGCACCTCCTGCTTTTTGTGCGTCCTGTTTTTGACCGCTATTTTCTATCCAGGCAAAAAAAGCGCTTTCATCCAAAAGTACGCGTCGACCAACTCTTTTTGTCACGGAATCGAAATTATTTATTTTTGCGTTGAAGATGTAATAACGCAGAGCAGCCTGACTAGGCCAATCATGATATTCATTCCAGCGTGTGACGGGGATGAAGC
>JBIIEG010000136.1:0-3322 GCA_044237955.1 Gammaproteobacteria bacterium | reverse complement strand
TAAATTATCGCAATGACTATCCAAATAACTGCACAGATAATAAACACTTTGAAGCCAAATAATTGTGCTAAAAATGGACCTGACGCCAAACCAGTGCCACGAGAAAACAAATCCAAGCTGGAAAAAACCCCTAAGCTTCTTTCCATGGTCTCTTTATCAATGATCTCCGGCAACAAGGTATTAAAGAGTGTTTTTATCGAGTAATAACAAACTTCTTTGACAATCAACACCAAGATGACAAACTGATAGTCAACCACAGTGAGCGTCAAATCTGTAGCCAGCATTAACACAGCCAGCACTATTAACACATGTTTTATGCGCAATACCGATAAAAATCGATCTGTCACATGCCCGGTTATTAGTGACATAATCGAACCGGCTAGCAAAGGAATCGCCAATATTAACCCGCTAATCGCCTATACCTGCCAGTAACACCACCATAATAACTAGCACAAAATTACGACGCTTTCCTCGGTTAATGAGCACTGAATGATCTATCGTATCACAACCGTAGGACATGTATTAATCTCTAGACATCTTTAAACTAAAGTGATTTTTTCATCAATCCGCCGGGTTAAAAAGGCTGCAATCAACATTAACATACCACCGATCATCACCGCATGGATGAGGTTACCTTTGAGAAGATGTGTAACAATCCACCCCAAACTCAATGCACAAACAATCTGCGGCAAAACAATAAAAAAGTTAAAAATTCCCATATAAACACCGACTTGATCCTTGGGAATTACACTGGCAATTATGGTATAAGGCATCGATAAAATAGATGCCCACGCAACGCCAACGCCTGCCATTGCAAGCAATAGCCATAGCTTCTCGTGTTCCCCTGTAATCAACCCAATACTCAACAAACCTAAGCCACCAATCAATAAGCACAAGCCATGCAGCCGACGGTGACACATTTTTTGTGAGATAAAGGCCAAAAATAAAGCAACAATGAAGGTAACTGTGTCTTTTATTGCGTAGCACATACCAGCCCACTCTACACCCCGGGTAAACAAGGGGTCAGAAGGTGAGGTGGCTTTAAAAATGTCAGTCACAGCATTTGAGAAATACAGCCACATACAAAATAAACCCAGCCAACTGAAAAATTGCACTATGGCCACTTGCTTCATAACGCGTGGCATATTCATAAACGCAAGCCATATTGCAGTCAATATCTCAGAGATGCGAGGTTTTTGATATTGGGCACGCCCCGCTGGGGGGTATTCTTTGGTTTTTGTCACCGTCCATATAACAGCCAACAAAAATACTGCAGAGCCTATGTAAAAAGTTATTTCAATATGAGTAGGAATAGCAACATTAGTATTGTGATCAACATCAAAGCCCCAAAAATGCCTCAACAACCAAGGCAACATACTTGCCAATACTGCGCCTAAGCCAACAAAAAAGCCTTGTAACGCAAAACCGACACTGCATTGTTGGTCGGGCAGCTTATCTGCTACCAAGGCACGAAAAGGCTCCATGCTGATATTAATTGATGCATCAAGCACCCAAAGCAAACTGGCTGCCATCCATAGAGTAGGGCTATTAGGCATCAGTAACAAAGCCACTGAACTGAGTATTGCACCCACTAAAAAATAAGGTTTTCTACGTCCTAGACGACACCAGGTTCTATCACTCATTGCACCAATAATAGGCTGTATAATCAAACCCGTTAATGGTGCGGCCAACCATAATAAGGGAATTTGTGCATTAGTTGCTCCCAGATAACTATAAATTGGGCTCATGTTGGCCAACTGTAAGCTCCAAGCAAACTGTATACCCAAAAAGCCAACGCACATATTCCAAATTGACCAAAAATGTAAAGTTGGTTTATCCATTTTGTGTTTCCAACAACTTAGCCGCAAGCGACTTAAGATTATTTCCAGTTAATATTTCGGGCTCTATGAAGATTCGAGTGGGTAAAAGGCTAATCGTAGGGATCCTTCTTTCGTCTGCGTGGCGTTGTTTAATAATTCGAGCTTGATTGTAATAATTTCGCCTGTGCAAACAAGTTTGCACGGACGGCGACCAAAGGGGGAGTATTCACATCAATGGCATTCGGTTAAGCATATAACGATGAGTTATTACTGTTTTTTCAGTCGTTCTGTGTACTCTACGGATCCAACAAAACATCGGTTTACGAGAACAAAGCAAAATCCGTAGGTGCCTAACCGAATGCCATTGGCATTGACATACCCCCCCCCTTTGGAAACCCCCATGTGTAAAGTCCCGCGGCAAGCCGCGGGGTATGAGAGAATAAATGATTTTTTAAAAGGCTAGACTCTCGCTTTCGCGGGAATGATGCCAGAGTAGAGTATGTGTTCAACAACGCCGCGCAGATGGAAATAAGGAAAACACTCTACTTAAAACAGCTCTACAGAGAGTAGCAGTATAAACTCAAAACCATATAGAGTCATATTTCGCTTATGCGGCAACACCTGCTCAACAGGCATCATTATAATGATGCATTAATATAGAAAAAGGGTGTTACTCCCAAGCTATCAGAATGATCATCATTTATATGCAACAATGGTTTTGCTAAAAAGAGGTCAGCGGTCACATATTCACCAAAATAAAACCGCATCCCGGCACCTGTACTCCAGCCATGACGACTATGTGCAGAATTAGCATCAGTGCTATTGAGCCAAGCAATGCCGTAGTCCGTAAAAAGATAAGGTTGTACACCCTGTAATAAATAACGATTTTTACCGACACCTTTATTCAATTGTATTTCCGCTTTTCCAGCAATACCTGAATCGCCTGTCAACTGATTAAAGACGTATCCTCTGCCAAAATCATATCCACCAAAACCAAATATTTCACTATTTAATAAATGATCCTTAGAAAATTGGCCATTAGAAGCAAGCAATAAAGCAATGGGATAACTTGAGCAGCCTAAGTCTCTTTTTCTTTTTTCACTCATGTCTGACGTAGTATGAAAATTTTCTAGACAACTTTGTCTAGGCAAAAAAGGAATTAATACATTTAATACTTGATAATAATCAACACTAGAAAAATTGGTTTTATATTCACTGGCGTAATTATGAATGCTAGTATCAACATTCACGCCGTGATTGAACCTGATTTTTATTGAATTTTTTGCAAAGGGGCCAGAGAGTATATTGGCTAAACCTACTCTAATAGGCGTCAAGCTGAATGAGTTGTCATTGTCATTATATTCAGTATGCTCTACGTGGAAAAATAATTGCGTTTGATTGGCGTCGCTGAGTATCAAAGGATATTCAAGCTTCGCTCCATAGGTATTTTGCCTTATTGATCCACCTTGGAAAGAATTAGCATATAAACCACCGACCAAACC
>JBIIEG010000135.1:0-3330 GCA_044237955.1 Gammaproteobacteria bacterium | reverse complement strand
AAATTATTTTAGCCTATTCAGGCGGTCTTGATACTTCTTGTGCAGTGAAATGGTTACAAGACCAATATGGTTATGAAGTGATCGCTGTCACAATGGATGTCGGTGAAGGAAAATCGCTCGAAGAAATACAGAAAAAAGCATTGTCAGTCGGCGCCAGCAAATGTTACGTATTACCACTGACCGAGCAATTTGCCGAAGAGTTTGTATTGCCAGCGCTGCAAGCCAATGCGTTATATGAAAATGTATATCCCTTGGTTTCAGCCCTTTCAAGACCTTTGATTGCACAATCATTGGTTGAGATTGCACTCAAAGAAGATGCAGTCGCAGTAGCGCATGGCTGTACCGGTAAAGGTAATGATCAAGTGCGTTTTGATGTGGCGATCAATACTTTAGCGCCACATTTACAAGTGGTTGCTCCTCAGCGAGAAAATCCTACTTCGCGCCCTGAAGCCATAGAATATGCAAGAAAAAATAATATTCCATTGCCAATCAACTTAGACAGTCCTTTCAGTATCGATCAAAATTTATGGGGACGCAGTTGTGAATGTGGTGTGTTAGAAGATCCTTGGGCTGAGCCACCAGAAGGTGCTTATGAGATGACAAAATCTATCGTACAAGCGCCTGATACAGCAGAAGAGATTGTGATTGAATTTGTCGCTGGAAAACCCGTTGCATTAAATGGTGAAAAATTAGCACTGCATCTACTGATTTCTAAATTAAATCAATTAGCCGGAAAACATGGCGTTGGCAGAATCGATCATGTTGAAAATCGATTGATTGGTATTAAATCACGTGAAGTCTATGAAGCACCTGCTGCGATGACGTTGATTGCAGCGCACCGCGCTTTGGAATCTTTAACTTTGGTGCGTGAAGTCGCTCACTTTAAACCGATGTTAGAGCAACGTTTCTCTAATTTGATTTATGAAGGGTTATGGTTTTCACCACTGCGTGTTGCGATTCAAAAATTTATTGAAGAAACCCAAAAAGTTGTGACAGGTCAGGTGCGTGTTAAATTGCATAAGGGACATGCGATTGTCGTCGGTAGAACATCGGCGCACTCTCTCTACAATGAAGATTTGGCGACTTACACTGAAAAAGATACCTTCGATCATCATGCAGCGATTGGTTTTATCAAAGTGTGGGGATTACCGACAAAATTGTATGAACAGGTCAGTCGTTCAAACGCTAAATAAAACGCTTAGCACTCGCCCGTCATCCCGTGAAAATTTTATAGCCGTGATTCTGCGGATGGGTTGACGGGAGAGCACGTGATCGATGTCATAAGCGTTTTTCAAAAATATTTTTAACCAATCCAATAAATAGCCACTCATGCACACCAATAAAAAACTCTGGGGCGGCAGATTTCAATCTGCAACCAATCTCAGCGTTGAACAATTTCTCTCCTCCATCCATTTCGATGTTACGCTAGCGCCTGTTGATATTCTAGGCAGCATGGCGCACGCCGCTATGTTGGCGCACTGCAATATTATTTCAGCAGCAGAATGTGAAACCTTACAAAAAGGCTTGCAACAAATAGCACAAAAAATAGCAACAGGAGACGCACATTTCAGCATTAGCGACGAAGATGTGCATATGAATATCGAACGCATGCTCACAGAAATAGTCGGTGAGGTCGCAGGCAAGTTACATACCGCGCGAAGTAGAAACGATCAAGTCGCTTTAGATGCACATTTATATTTACGTGCTGAAGTCGTGAATATTTTTGATCTGTTGATACAACTGCAAACCGTATTAATAGAACAAGCAAGCATGCATCGTGATGTTATTTTGCCAGGCTATACGCATTTGCAACGCGCACAACCTGTACGTTTAGCACAACATCTTTTAGCGTATGTTGCGATGTTCAACAGAGATGCGCAGCGTTTAAAAAATAGTTGGTCACATATCAATCAGTCACCTTTAGGTGCTGCAGCTTTAGCGGGGACACGTTTTAACATTGATCCAGCATATGTGGCTAATCACCTAGGGTTTGATGGTGTTTATTCCAATAGCATGGACGCTGTGAGCGATCGCGATTTTGTGGTGGAGTTTTTAGCGAATGCCTCACTCATCATGATGCATATATCGCGTCTGAGTGAAGAGTTGGTTTTGTGGTCTAGCCAGGAATTTAATTTCATTCGTTTGGATGATGCGTATTCCACAGGTAGCAGCATTATGCCGCAGAAAAAAAATCCCGATGTGCCAGAATTAGCACGTGGTAAAACAGGACGCGTGTATGGTGCTTTATTGAGTTTGCTGACAACGTTGAAAGGGTTGCCGTTGGCTTATAATAAAGATATGCAGGAAGATAAAGAGCCGCTGTTTGATACGGTGAATACCTTACGTGGTACGCTGGGTGTTTTTGTGCCGATGTTAAAAACACTGCAAGTGAATGAAAAAAATATGCGCGCGGGTGTGATCGAAGGATTTTTAAACGCGACGGATTTAGCAGATTATCTGGCAGAGCGTGGTATCTCGTTTAGAGTAGCGCATCGTATTGCAGGAGAAATGGTGGCCTTTTGTATTCAGAAGCAGTGCCACTTAGAACAGCTTTCTTTGGCTGAAATGCAGCAGTTTTGTGCAGAGATAACAGAGGATGTTTATCAAGCTATTTCAGTAGAAAATAGTGTGGAATCAAGAAATAGTAAAGGCGGTACAGCGCTTAATTCTGTTTTGCAGCAATTGCAGTTAGCAGCAGAAAAAATAAAAGTGCATCAAGGTTGGTTGGAAGAAAAGCAAGGTTTGTTGAAGAAAGTAGGGGGGCAGTTTGGGTTGTAGTATTTCAGCTACCGAAAACCTTGCGTAGCTAATAACTTTGTCATTCCCGCGAAGGCGGGAAACCATCCACGTATCGCTCCTATGTATTGCAAAGAAATAAATACCAGGCTTTAGATTTTAAATATTTTCTGCGCATTAGTGCCGAATTATGGATGGGTTCCCGCCTTCGCGGGAATGACAAAGTTGGGTACGATGAGTATCCAAGCCTTATTTCGGCTCCCGAATAAAATGTAATACAACAAAAGCCATCACAAAATACAATAGCAGTGGGATAAATGAAATGTGGTAGTCGTGGGTAGTGAAGTGGTGTATGCCATCTTGCATCTCGCCCTGCCAGCTTAAATCCAGCAATTTTCCTAGCAATGGTTCTGTAAAAGATTCAAAAACCGAATCTCCCGTATTGATCAATGCAATGGCGGTGCCTGCCAGCACGACGCGATTGATTTGTGCGCCGACGGTAAATCCCAGCATAAATGCGCCGGTTGAAAAGCCTAATAAGAACAATAAGCATCCTATTTCAATAAATGAAGCGTTGGGTAGATAAACAACAGC
>JBIIEG010000134.1:0-3358 GCA_044237955.1 Gammaproteobacteria bacterium | reverse complement strand
AAATAACCTCGCAGAGATTGATTGAGTTGGGTTATCAGGTAGATATTGCGAAAAGTGGTGCTGAAGCTATTCAGATGGCTGAAGCAAATGAGTATACGATTGTATTGTTGGATATTACGCTGCCAGATATCAATGGCTTAGATGTGATGCGTCAAATTCGTGAGTCAAAAGGAGAGGAGATTATTTTTATTGCCTTGTCGTCACATTCTTCTGAAGAGGAGGAGGACTATTTTATGAGACAAGGTGCTATGAGTTTGTTGGCAAAGCCTGTAACAAGCGAGAAGCTTAAAAATGCGTTGGATGACGCTTTGGAAACTAAAGCGAGGTTGGAGCGGGAGGGCTGATTAAAAGCATTTTTAGAATGACGCTTGTGGCGTGGATCCCGTGGTCAAACCATCCACGGGATAACGACCGTAGGGTGGTGAGGCCTTTTTCCGTATTTCGCCTGTTTTTTGGCGTACTCTTAGCGATCAGCTTTTGAACGATGCAAAAAGTAATAGCACAACGCCACAAGGGCCAACGTGACAGCCGAAATCAAAATAGGCAATGTCGGATTGACCGCCGCTATGATGCCCACTATCACACCATTGACTGCCCACACCAACGCCATAATCGAACCTGTAATCCCCATCACCCATCCTTGCTTACTGGCATCCACCTGATTAGAAAAAATAGTGACAATGACGGAATAAGCAATCGCCACACAACAAACCAATGGCGCAACAAAAACCCAACTCACCCAAGCATGATGAATAGTTGCTATTAGCAAAGCAAAAAATGCGCCTAACAAAAGTGTGCTATTAAAAACGCTCGCCAAAGAAAATCGCCTCACTAAATATTGCACCATCACACCCGTACCAATACAAAAGCCCACCCCCATCACCGCCATAAACAAACTCACCTGCGTAGGCGTAAACGCATATTCTTTAATCAAAAATAGGGAAATAAAAGAATAAAAACTACTCCATCCAAAGATATAAATAAAAAATACTACCGATAATTTTTTTATTTTTTCATGCTTAAAAGCCGATATAAAAATATCGAAAGCATGCGAAAAACGCAGCGATATTTTGTTCGTAGCGATGACAACAAAATTTTCATGAAATAACCAACCTAACAAAATCAAATTGATAAACGATATTAAGGCAGCAAAATAAAAAGGTATTGAAAAATCAAACCACGATACGATGCGATTGTCTGACAATAAACCACCCAATAACGGACCTAGCATAAACCCAAGTGATGCCGACATCAGTATAAAACCGATATTACGTGCTTTATCCTGGTCATCGCTCAGATCAACAATCGCAGCTTGCGCAATCGGCTGACTGCCTGATGTCAATCCGGCAATCATTCGTCCAATCAGTAATAGCGTGAGACTATGAAATATCACGGCTACAGCAGAAATAAGATAGCTGAAACCTGCGCCCAACAAACAGATGGTCAGCGATTTTTTACGCCCAACATGATCGGACAAATCACCCAGCCAGGCGGCCCCAAAAAACCAGCACAGCATGTATAGGCTGATGATGGCGCCATAAATAAAGTTATGCATCGCAGGGCTTAGACTCACGCCAGAAAAAAACGAGCTGTGCGGATCGAACATCAATGAGTTGAGTAGCGGTACGACCAGGCTTAAACCCATACCATCTATAAATAGTACGAGCAGTAAGGGGGCTGCAGTAATAAAAAAATTTCGTTTCGTTTGCATGACTTTGCTGAACCTCAGTAATGCCTTTTTAAAAGGCAAAAAAATACGGCTTCACCCATATTGCGATGAAGCCGTACGAAAAAGAAAAAGTTCAGTTAAGTCTGAGCCTTACTTTCTCGATTAGAAATAAACGCCGATCTGCGTAAGGATCGTGTTTTGCGCACCACCGCCGCCTGAAGGACCAGGGCACGTTGTAAACGCATTACCAGAACTGTCGGTGAAGGTACAAGCGCCACTTGAAACATCGGTTGCGCCATAGTTCACATCATGACGGAACTCCAATATTTCCACTGTGTTCTTCCATATTGATGTGCTCAAAGTGGCAATGTAGCTATGCTTCGGCAAGCCCATGGCTAAAGCATCCCATGTCTGTTCATAAGCCACGTTAAATATCGACTTCTTGCCAAACGCTTTAAAGTTATAACCTGCTTCTAAGTGTCCCGCTTTGGGCTGTGCACCTTGTGTGTTGAAGGTCATATCTTTTGGATCATAAGCACGGGTGGCTGCGACACCTTCAGCGATGAAGTATAAAGGACCACGCCCTAATACCACATTCAAGTCAGCGCCAGGCACATAATGAACAAGCCTTTCAGTGGTACTGTTTTGTGAAAAGCCACCGAAAGTACCATTCCCACCGCTCGTCAACTGAACACCCTGTGCATCCGCTATATTGCTAATAAAACCAGCGCCAAAATTAGCAACATACTGACCTGAACTGAAGTTATACCCCGCTTCAGTACCCCACTTATTCATAGTGCTATTACCCGTATTGGAACCACCATCAAAGGCATAGACAGACGTATGGAAACCGCTCTTAAGAAAGCCTAATTGTGCAGCGCGGGTATTGACCCTGCCGATCAATTTGGTGGTTGGATTACTCAGCATATTGCTGGCATAGGCACCGAAAGGCGCGTACATCTGACCGGCTGAGAAGAAGATGGGGGATTTGTTCAAATTACCGATCGTTAAAAATCCACGGTTTAAAAAGATATTAGAGTTATTGGTTGGATTACCAGAACCAATCAAAGTAGGATCCAACAAGCTGTTGTTGTAATTGATGGTCATGTAGCCAGATGCCCATTCACTGACTTGTGCCAATGCTTCTATTTCAGCAGTACCTAAATCAAGACTGCTGGTATTAGAGCCATTACCATAAGGGGATTGCCAGGTATAGTTTGCCTCTACTTTACCGCCCAACAGTAATTGAGGCCTGTCAGCATAAGGTGGTGGCGCACCGTTGAGTTGTTTTTCTAATGCTTGCTGTTGCTCTAAGAAGAACATGCCCTGGCTCATGCTGTTTTGGAAAGAGATGAAAGCAGATGGGTCTAAATCAGTTCCCCCGGCAGGCAGGGGTCCAGTCATAACTGGCGCCATACGTAATGCGGGCGTGTCAAGAAAAGTGCGAGGAAATCTAACCCTTGGTACCAGACTGCTAGGACCCATGAAGTTAGCGCTATTGGCAGTGGGCAATTCAACTTTAGAACTGGCGGTAGTATCAGGTGATCCAGTCGCTGGTACATGCTTCTTCTGCAATACTTGTTTTTCTTTTTTAACTTCTTGCAATTCTGTCTTGAGCTGCTTGATTTCTTTTTGCAGTGATTCAGTCTGCAAATTCACTTTTTGGATAGCCTCTTCTAGACGCGCCTG
>JBIIEG010000133.1:0-3361 GCA_044237955.1 Gammaproteobacteria bacterium | reverse complement strand
TCATCAGCCAGTATTAACCCGGAATTGATCGGTTATATTCGCGATAACAAAATAACGCTGGGGTATGGGTGGCAAAACAGCCGCTATGAAAATATAAATACCAAAGTACAGACTCGTGCAAACTCGGTGCAGAATGATGTTTATGCGCAAACCGTTCTGCCTTTTTTTAAGCGGTTTGATCTGACGTTAGGAGGAAGATCTGCCTGGCAGGAAAATGCGCCTGAAAATATCATTGACCAACCCGTTTATTATACCAATCATGTATTTGTCACTGAGCAAGGTCTTGCTTTTCATCCCAATGAGGCATGGACACTTTTTGTGCGGCGCGATGGTAACTTTAGATTCCCCAAAGCAAACGAACAGGTTTGGTTGGCTGATGATGTGACCACTTTGAAACCACAAACAGGTGTTTCTTATGAGACAGGTGTAGCCTGGCAGACACTTTCTCAAAAAACGCAATTGAGTTTTTATCGCTTAGCGTTAAAAAATGAACTGGCCTTTGATCCAACACAAACACCCATGCAGCCTTTTGGTGCAATCAGTAATCTTGATGAAACATTGCGCGACGGATTTTCATTAACGGAGTCTTATCATTTAACGCCAAAAATAGATTTGGATGGTCAGCTGAATTATGTCGATGCGCGTTTTTCTGATGGTCAATATTCAGGCAATAAAATTCCTGCTGTGCCGGATTGGTCTGCCAGTGCAGGGATTGGTTATAAGTTTTTACCACACTGGAAAGCAAGCTATAGTACGCTGTATACAGGCAGTAGTTATGCCGCTCAAGATGTAGGCAATATTGGTAAAAAAATGCCAAGCTATTTTCTCAGCAGAGTTGCACTACAATATTTCTTCAAACAATTGAATATGAGTTTTGAGGTAAACAACGTCTTTAACCAGCGTTATGCCACTTATACTGTTTACAATATTTTCACCCAACAAAATGCTTATTATCCAGGGGCAGGGAGAAATTTCTTGTTTACAATAAAAATGAACTTGGACTAGTGTGCGTATCAACCATTCTAAATTAACGATTTTTTCTACCTCAGCATCATTGGCATTGCATGTTGTTTTTTTTCTATTTTTGATCATACATTTTAAAGCGCTTGATAAAACGCTTATCCCAGGAAAAAATGAAAATGTAATCCAATCCTATTTGTATGTTCATGAAAAAAAAGATGTAGCCAATAAAAAATTAGCCGTAGAAAAAATACCGAAAAATTCTCTTGATCCTGTGTTCACACAATCTCATGAAGCTGTTTCAAAGACGCAAAAACAAGCACTCAAACCATCTCAGTCTAATAAAATAGCTACTCAAAAATTTATTGATGGAGAGCATGAAGATGCGTTGTTACGTTTGTTGCATGAAGCCATTCAAAATCAGCAGCAGTATCCACCCAATGCATTGCAAATGGGTCGTGAGGGTAGAGTGATCGTCGGATTTACTTTGTTTGGAAATGGCACTATCGCAGATTTAAAACTGATACAGCCTTGCCAGACACAAAGTCTTAATCAGGCTGCTTTAAAAGCCGTAGAGGCGGCAACACCTTTTAAAAATATAGATAACTATTTGCAATCTCCTAAGGTATTTAGCATCGAAATAGCATTTGAATTGCCCTCTCGAGGGGAGTAGAATTTGCGACTCACTTTAACCAAAAAAAGGAATATATTTATGCAAAATCAAACCGCTGATCTTCTTTTGTTGAATGAAGTATTTATGACACCTTCTGTTGAAACGGCTAAACAGAATCTTGAAACACCTTCGGCTGCATCTTGTAGTGGTAGATGTAAAACTGGTAACTGCATGCCATCTCATTCCACAGACTTAAGCTACAACTCACCTGAATTTTATGCCCAATAATCCTGTTAAAGCAGGTTCAAAAATTAGCCTAGGTCAAGCCAAACAATATATAGAACAGCTTGATCTGGGCTATATCATCGAGTCTATGTGTGCGAGTTATTATCCACTGCCACGATGGGAAGTGGATGATGCCACGCGTTGTTGTGCACTCTATAAAAATTTTCTTTTTTTACAAAAAAAATATCTGCCTGAACCTTTAGTGCCTACAAAAGAAATTGATGAGTTTTGGCATAATCATATCTTGTATACCAAAAAATATTTTTATGATTGCCTGCATATATTTGGATATTACCTGCATCATGAACCGACATCCCCCACTGATGATCTTGAAAGTTTAGCCGCCAACTATTTCAAAACAAAAGAGCGTTATACGGCTGAATTTAATGAACCTTTGGTTTTGTTCGGGCTTCAAAAATAAGTTTTGACACAACAATCCCCGTTCAAGAAATCCCTATGAACAGCAACACACTCCGCCAAACGTTCTTAGATTTTTTTCAGCAACATGGACATACCATTGTTCCCAGCAGCTCTTTAGTGCCTGCAGACGACCCTACGTTGTTATTTACCAATGCGGGCATGGTTCAGTTTAAAGATTGCTTTTTAGGCAAAGAGCGTCGTCCTTATCTGCGGGCTGCCAGCTCCCAGCGTTGTGTACGCGCAGGAGGCAAGCACAATGACCTGGAAAATGTGGGCTATACCGCACGACATCACACCTTTTTTGAAATGTTGGGTAATTTCAGCTTTGGTGATTATTTCAAAACAGAAGCGATTAAATTTGCGTGGACTTTTCTCACAGGCGTATTAAAACTACCCGCCGAAAAGCTCTGGGTCACAGTTTATAAAGACGATGATGAAGCGGCAGATATCTGGTTAAAAGAGCTCAAAATAGACCCCACACGTTTTTCCCGTTGTGGCGACGCAGACAATTTTTGGGCAATGGGAGACACAGGTCCTTGTGGTCCTTGCTCTGAAATCTTCTATGATCACGGACCTGAAATACCCGGTGGGCCACCGGGCAGTCCTGATGCAGATGGCGATCGCTATATCGAAATCTGGAACTTAGTGTTTATGCAGTTTAATCGCGGCATCGATGGCAAACTTGTGCCACTGCCTAAACCCGCCGTTGATACGGGTATGGGATTAGAGCGCATTGCGGCTGTTTTACAAGGCGTACACAATAATTACGAGATCGATTCATTCCGCCACTTGATTCAAGCAATCACTGATTTATTGCCTGCGCCTACTGAGAATGTGACTTCTCTGCGTGTGATTGCCGATCATATTCGCTCTGCTTCTTTTCTGATTACCGATGGCGTTATGCCTTCTAATGAAGGACGAGGCTATGTGTTGCGCCGTATTATTCGCAGAGCCATTCGACATGGGCATAAGCTAGGTTTTCAGGGTAGTTTTTTTTATAAATTAGTCGCACCTTTAGCAGCAGAAATGGGTTTTGCTTATCCAGAAAACACAAAATCTAAAGCCGTGGTAGAAAAAGTATTG
>JBIIEG010000192.1:0-3370 GCA_044237955.1 Gammaproteobacteria bacterium | reverse complement strand
AGCCAAAAAACTACCAAACACAGGAATGCCGGAATCCAAGTTCCAGATAATAGCTAATCCACTAACTAACCCGATGAGCACCACATGCTTTACTGTCATTCCTCTTTTTTCGGCCCATGCAAATATCAATACTGAGAGCGCAGGAAAGAAAAATCGAATGGGCCAATATTGATAATAAGGGTCAATATCACCTAAAAAAAACTTCCATGAAAAGCCAATTAAAAAACATAGAGCAAATACACAAATAAGTCTTAGCCAATTATTTTTGAGAAGTTGAAAGCAAACCCACACTAAAGCAAGCAGTCCGATAGCCTCCAATAAAGACATGATCGTTGTAAAACTTAGAACAGAAAGGCCTGTCAAAATAAAAAAAGGCTTAAGGATTTCTGCATATAGGCCATATTGGGCAGGTAGATCAATAAGCAACGTTTTGCCAGCCATGACTTGTGAAACCGTATAAAAAACTGCTTCAAAATGGCTTGTCCAGAAGCCGTATTCCATCACCATAGATACATTTTGAACTCGGAAAGAAAAAACCGATATAAAAATAGCGCAATATGATATGAACAAGGCGGCTGATGAAAATTTTTGCGAAGAAAGTGGTTTTATATTTTTGGGACGGGAGAATATATAAATACATAATGGGATCGATAACATCACTGTGAGAATAGAGGACACCCTAAACAAATGGTGAGCTACTCTGTCAGGGATAATTAGCGCGAAAAAATCAGAGCCTGAAAAAGGGATGATTGAACCTGTTACAATCAGAAAAACTGCTATCCATCCTAGATGATGCAACGTGATTTTTTTTAGAAAAGTATTTTTCGTGTAAGTACAGCCTATATATCGAACACTTTGGATGGCAATGAAAGAGAAAGGAAGCAGCAACATCAAGAAACTTAAAAATAATGTTCGCTCAGTTACTTTTGGTGCGACTGTACGTGGGGATATAAATAAGGCGCGAATTTCATCAATGGGAGGTGAAAGAGGATGAAAAAAATGGTACACCCAAAAGTCTGCGATTATAAGTAGCAGGATAGCTATAAAAAAAGAATAGATATTTTGAATGGCTTCTGCTTGATGTGGATAGGTTTTGTTCATCGCTAAGGGGAAATTGTTATTTTACCGTTGACCATTTGAGCATGCAGCAAAAGTTGCCCTGCTGGCGCTGGTGGCAATTCTTCGCAACGTTTTGTAGATGGTATCGGGAATCGTTGTGCGACCGGGTGTATCCTATCAACGCCCATTGGCGTACAAATAATAGCACTCATAGGCTTACCATAAAAAGCCAATGCAGAACTTAAAGTACCTTCCTCCAATAATGTGTATACATCCCCCAACGTACCTGTTGAATCAGAAATCACGACTGATTGTGGGTTATCTCTTTTAATGAAATCTAAAGTCTGACTGATAACAGTTCGTTGCAGATCCGTATATTGCTTGATCTTAATCGCTGATAACCCAGCAGACGAAATGAGCGTGACAACTATCAATAAAGCAAGCAATGGATTGCTGTCAACTTTAGGTGTTTTTTGTACAGCAAGCGTCACCGTAATACAGATAAGCACAAACCCCACAGAAACAGGAAAGAGAACTCTGTCGGTATCGTGTATATGTAAGCTGCTTACATAAATTAACGATAAAAGAGGTAATAAAAGTATGCTCACAAACAACAATAAAGCTAGAAATAAACGTGTCTTGACAGGTGCAGCCAATGTTCCTGAGTTAAACAAAAATAAACAAGAAATCGAGAGAAAAAATGGGAATATGAGTGTGTTTTGTAAATATGCTGTTATATAAGAACCTTTTATATGAGATAGCAATCCTTTTAGTGTTAGTAATGTTTCGCCAGATCCTAACAACTGGCCTTCATATCCTCCACCATGCATGAACTTAGAAATCAGCACAGCGTAGATTCCATAAATAACAAAACCAAATACTATTGCAAAAAAAATAGATATTATACTGCTATCTTTTATTGATCTTCGCTTAAAATTTTCTCCTTCACAATTTGCATACCAAAATAATGATGCTACTGGCATAGCGAGCAAACACAATGTTAACCCCTGATAATTCATCGACATTAAAACAACGAGACCACTACAAGCGATAATTTGGATTGGAGAAAATTTTCGAGCTAACCGAATACACAATCCCAGTGCCGCAAAAAAAAGTATCGCTGATAACTGCGCTGATAGGTAACGCCCTAACCAGATACCTGGCCAAGCTACTAGAACAGCCGCTAATGTAGAAACTGACCATCGGCTATAACCAGTGAGCAAGGGAGACACCGCCCAGCGGACGATAAAATAACGTGCTAGAAAGAAGAGTCCAGCGACAATAGCAACTCCGATGGGATGACCATTACCTAATAACCACTGAAGGGCGGAGCTAGTCAAATGCAGTGGGCGAAGAGGAATGTGTGGTGCAAATGATTTGAGGTGGCCAAGCCCCTCTTTATTGAATGCATTGAAAAGCCCCCATTCCTCAAGCAAAGGCCCCACGCACAAAAAAGATAAAATAAGCAGAACCAGCAATGTCATTGATTCTGCTAACATCAAATAGCGTTTATTTCCAGCATCAACATTTTTTATAAACATGAAAATCCCCTTAGCAAACATTATCCAATCCTATTGCTAACAAATAATTTAAGAAAAATCATAACAACTGCGATAAAGCTTCGCGTAATTCTCTCCCATCAACTTCGCTGTAAAATATTCCCAATAGCGTTTCTCTGCCGCTTCTCCCATTCTTTTTGCTTGATCAGCATTGTCATATAAAAATTGCATCGCTTCTCTTAATGCTTCTGGATTTTCAGGTGGCACCACTAATCCTGTTTCTTCATGAAGATTGATATAGCTTGTCCCCGTTCCAATTTCTGCTGAGATCAATGGCTTGCCATACATCGCGCCTTCAAGTAAAGAAACACCAAACGCTTCGGAACGTAAATGAGAGGGAAAAACTATACCTAAACTCAACATTAAAAGCGCTACTTTATCTTCATCGGATATTTTTCCCAAAAAAACAATATTTTCAAAATTCAAACGATCAGCTTGTGCTTTCAGTTCAGCTTCCATAGGTCCTGTACCCGCAATCACAATTTTACAAGACATACCTTGTGCTGCTTCCAATAAAACATGTAATCCCTTGTAATAACGCAACACACCAATAAATAGAAAAAAACCTTTTCCTACGCGTTGCTCCCAATCGTTCAAACAATTTTCAGTGGGAACAGGATAAGTAGATTTATCTAAACCAATGGGAATCACTTCCGTTTTGTCTAAAAATTGCTGCAAAACAGGGCTTATTTGACGGTATTGCGGAGAAGTTGCGACGATCTTAGTCGCTGATTTCAAAAAATAATGTTGCA
>JBIIEG010000160.1:0-2970 GCA_044237955.1 Gammaproteobacteria bacterium | reverse complement strand
AAATCCTGGCAGATAATCAGCTTTGATCGGAAATTCTATAATAGGAGAACTGCTGTCAAAGGTCTGTACGAAGCGATCAATAACGCCATAACGTTCAATCGTAATAAGCGCTTTGGCGCCAGGATAAGGATTTTTAACGAGGTAACGTGCTGTATCACCGACATGATAGGTTTTCTTCTCTGGCATGATCGGCAAATAAGTATCGCTTTGGTCATTCCATAAAACATAATTTTTTCCGACCACCCATAATGAAATTTGTGTGCTGCTCACATTATCCTGTGTGTCTTTTATGGTGGCAGTGACGCGATAATTACCTGCGTGTGCTGGTGTGAATTTGCAAATGAGTGGATGTGCTTCTGATGTCCCTTTGCATTTACTTTCTACCTTCCACGTATCGCTATAATGCGTGGTATAGGCATTGCCTGAATCTTTTACACGTGCGGCATTGGTATCTTGATATTCAATCTGAATATCGACCGGCACGCCTGTAACGGCATTACCTTTTTCATCCACAACAACATATTCGATGGGCGCAACCGTCAGTGCGTTATAAGCCCACTGTGTTTGTTTTAATCCCACGAAGCGATCGACACCGACATAATTTGCATGCGCTTGGGCCGCCACATATTTTCCTCGGTCATCTTGCACGGCACTTTCAATGGATAATTGCCCATACACGATTTTTTGTTTAGCTATGCTAAATTGCGTATGCAGCTCACCTTTGTTATCGAGTTGCCCAATCGTTTGATAGACCTGTTTATTCTCGGTTTTTTCTCTGGCGTTATCGAAAACAAAACCTTTGGCAAGTTCATTGTCTGGAGAAAATAGCGTTTTCGTCAAAATAGCGGTGACGCGCGCTGACGCATCGGTATAAGCACCACCGGAATGCAACTTCGCCGCGGTCGTCACATCAATTATTTCTCCCGCCTTAAATAAATCCCCATTGACCTCATTGGTTACTTTAAAAGCAGATGGCGTAAAATCACTGACCAATACGCGCATGGGTGATAAAACAACATCATTCGATGAATCAGCATTCGCTGTTTTTTTCCCAGGATTTGCATAATTAACAATTAGATTAAAAGAATACCAACCCACTGCTGCTTCTTTAGGAAGCGTAAATTCACCGCTATATGCACCGAATTCTGAAAGGTGCACATCTTTTTGTTCATCGATAACTTTGCCTGTGGGATCAATAATCTGCAGCGTATATCCCGATAAAGGTGCAGGCACCAATGTTTGATTATTGTGATTACGCACATAGAGTTTATATTGCATCGTATCACCCACACGATAAATTCCCTGCGCCGTGGTTCCCCAGGCAATAACGTGACCATATTTTTGTTTGGTATCGGTATAAAAGTTATTGATTGTCGTAAGATCAATGGCTCTGAAGGCGTCAATTATAAAATCATAAGATAACGGCATCAGTGCCATATCGTTATTTTTATCGACACGCACAAACAATCGCGCTTTATCATTACCCCATTGACGCATGAATTTTAAATCGGGATCGAGTATTTCCGTGCCTGCTAAAACAGCGGTGCCAGATGAATCTGTGAGCGCAGTAGCCAATACATCACGCGGCGCGGCGTTCAAGTTTTTTAATACATCGGGATAGATCGTTATTTTTGCATCAGCGACTGGCAATCCTGTTGCCAAATCAGTCACCCAAACCAAGGTATTAAAATGTCCTAGCTTGACATGCAGTTGATAAGGGGTCACCTGTGCAAATAAAGTGTAATCACCTTCAAGCGATTTTTTGACCGCAGGCTCTGTTGATAACGCCCCGTATAACGCACCAGAGTTGCCATGCAGCAATTTGCGTATGCCAAGTGGAATCGCAAATTGCATATCCTGCACTGCCGGAATGGCTTGTGTCACAGATTGCTGTATTGATTTTTTATCGGGTGTGATCGCGCGGTAATTAAACGTGATTTTATCTAGATTATTCACATAGAGCGGCACTTCGCTGTCTATTTCTTTTTCCAGCACCGCATTTTGATAAACCATTTCAAAATTAGGCAAACGATGATCGGTTGCAAATTGCAATGCGAAAGGGTTTTGCAGCTTTCTGCCAAATTCATCGGTGATATCTGTCTGTGGTTGTTTTCTGAATAACCACTTAACCTCTTCTTGCGCTTCTTCAATCAATCCATCAGAGTGAACGGCTCGCGTGGTGACATGATAACGTTCTACTGCTTTGATAGCAGGCAGGCGAACGTTATACACATTATTTTTTTCGTAGTACTTTTTTGAGAGAGGCTTTTCTTCATCCAAATGCCAGACATTTTTATCAGAATTAGCGAGGCCGGGGACAAAATCAACGTTTTTATATATCTGTGAATGCAATACCGGCGTATTAAAACTCAGCGCAATCTCACCTTGCGGATTACATAATTTATCTGGTTTTTGTGCGCTATTTGTGGTGATGACAATTTCTTTACCCGCGTTGCTGATACAACGTAATCCTAAAAATTTAAATTCCGGAAAAGTATCAAAAGATAATACTTCTTTGTCTGTTATGCTTTTTTCTGTGCCTAATATAGAGATCAAACCAGGCGTCAAACGAAGCGTTACTCTGCTATCTAAAGGTAATTCATTTTTAGGTGTGACTTCCCATTCTCTACCCACATCAGGATTGTCATCTTTGGATTTTGACACTTCATTGCTTTGTATCGATGATTCATCAACTTCATCCGCATTTTTATTTTCTTGCGAAAGATTTTTCTTTTTTACACTCACTTCATATTTTTTTTCTTTGTCTGCTGCCAACACAAATATCAGACTTTCTTGCAAAGATTGTCGCGTCGTCGGCTGCTTGGTATACACATAAAAAACAGGCGTTCCAGGCGAACTCCAATCAGTCATATGGGCATATTCGATGGCAGGACGTTCCGTCACAAAAGCATGTTGATAGGGACTAGCTAATGTCGCGCCATCTTCTGCTGTTATGCCTGGATTTACTGT
>JBIIEG010000131.1:0-3475 GCA_044237955.1 Gammaproteobacteria bacterium | reverse complement strand
CCACCCATGTCTCACATCATGTTAGTTGCACTTTTTTATAGCGTCATCGCTGGCGTTATGAATGGTTCATTTGCATTGCCAACCAAACACATCAAAACCTGGCAGTTTGAACATATCTGGCTGAATTATGCATTCTGGGCGTTTCTCATTTTGCCTTGGTTGACTGTTTTTGCGCTCTATCCACAGGTATGGCAAATATACAAAATGATGTCACCAGAAACTGCGCTTGTTTTATTAGTCGGTGGATTTTCGTTTGGCGCAGGTCAAGTCTGCTTTGCATTGGCGCTTAACTCCATTGGCTTGGGGCTGGGCTTTATTCTCAATATCGGTTTGGGTACCGCACTGGGCTTTTTATTACCCCTACTTACCTTACATGCAGACAAACTATTTTCACCTGCCGGCATCACTTCTATAGCAGGCATTTTTCTGATCATCATCAGTCTATTAGTATCGTATCGCGCAGGCAGCCAACGAGATAAAGAAAAACTATCCACTCAAACAGCAAGCCAACAGACACTTAAAAAAACCGCTTATTCACTGGGTGTGCTGCTGGCCATTCTGGCAGGTGTTTTTTCTGCAGGACAAAACTACACATTTGCCTTAACCGGCCACATGCAACAGGTCGCGTTGTCTTCAGGTGCTGATTCACTGGTTGCTTCTGTCATTATCTGGCCGCCATTTTTAACCTGTGGCTTCATTCCCTATGCGCTCTATATGCTCTATTTGCACCGTAAAAATAATTCTTTCAAAGCTTACGGGGAATCACATTTCTTGAAGAACAGCATTTTTGGTATAGTCATGGGCGCGTTTTGGTTTGGCTCTTTAACTATTTACAGCAAAGTGTCGCTCATGATTGGCGATTTAGGCCCTGTGGTCGCATGGCCTCTGTTTATGGCGCTGATTATATTGACCTCTAATTTTTGGGGTTGGCAACACAAAGAATGGACGGGTTGTCATCCTGCAGTGAAGCGTAATGCGTTGCTATCTGTCGTGATATTGGTAGCTGCTGTTGTGGTGCTTGCTTATAGCGCTAATTTATCCAACTAATGGCACATACTGTTATGAATGGCTTATAGGGTCTGCTTTCAGGGCTTGTGATCAGGGATAGAAAAACAAGAGCACATGGATGTGCGACCCTGAAAGCAGACCCTATAAGTCATTCATAACAAAACTCCTAATCAATAAACCACCATAGGAACCTCAAAATGACTCACTTCATCGGCATAGAAGGCGGCGGTACAAAATTTGTTTGTGTGCACGGCTCATCCCCAGAAAATTTGCAAGATCGCACAGTGATTAAAACGCAGTCTCCTGATGCCACTATGAAAGACGTCATTGCCTATATTCATGCAGTACAGGCAAAAACAACCGTTGATGCGATTGGACTGGCGATATTCGGCCCACTCGATCTTGAACGCGCATCTGCTACTTATGGCTATGTCACGACAGCAGCCAAACCCGGATGGGCGCAGTACAACGTGATAGGCACACTCAAGCAAGCCTTCGATTTACCCATCGGTTTTGATACCGACGTGAACGGTTCAGCGATTGGCGAATACCGCTGGGGTGCAGGCCAAGGCTTGGATGATTTCCTCTATTTGACGATAGGCACAGGCATCGGGGGTGGGGCTATGATAAATGGCGCCTTGGTACACGGCGCTTCTCACCCTGAAATGGGACATATACTCATTCCACAAGACACAAGCCGTGATTCTTTTGAAGGTGTTTGCCCCTATCATAAAAGCTGCCTTGAAAGCTTAGCCTCAGGTCCTTCGATGAAAGCACGCTGGAAAGTTAACTCTGCATTAGACCTCCCAGAACATCACGAAGCCTGGAATTTAGAAGCACATTATTTAGCAGTTGGACTGACAAACTACATACTGACATTCTCACCCAAACGAATTATTATGGGTGGCGGCGTGATGCGTCAGACACATTTACTCCCCAAAATTCGCGCTGAAATCGTCAAGTGTTTAAACAATTACATCAAAGACGATAAAGTCATGCGGCATTTAGATACCTATATTGTCACCCCAGGTTTAGGCGAAGATTCAGGCATTTGTGGCGCGATTGCTTTGGCTGAAAAAGCCTTGGCTGAAGAAAAACATCTGGCCAAATAGGCGATAAAAGCATGAATAACGAAGTCGGTAAAATCTATGAACGTCCTTGGGGCAATTATCAAACGCTCGCTATAGCACCAGGATATCAAGTCAAAATTATTAACGTACATCCCGGCGGCAGGCTCTCTTTACAAAAACATTTCAAGCGATCAGAACATTGGGTCGTTGTGAGCGGCGAACCAACTTTAACCGTACAAGGAAAAACACAAGTTCACCGCGCAAATGAAAGTGTCTATATTCCCCAAGAATCTATTCACCGCATCGAAAATTTAAGCCAGGATATGTGTACTTTAGTAGAAGTACAGGTCGGTAGTTATTTAGGAGAGGATGATATTGTACGGATTGAAGATGTTTACGGACGAGAACACACAACTTAACTGAGGTCACAAAAATGAGTCTTAACAACGAAGCTTGGAAAGTTAAAATTGGTTTGGCAGAAATGCTCAAAGGTGGTGTCATCATGGACGTCACCAATGCAGAACAGGCGATCATTGCTGAACAAGCAGGTGCTTGTGCAGTCATGGCACTCGAACGCGTACCTGCCGATATTCGCAAAATGGGCGGTGTCGCACGCATGGCATCACCACGCATCATCCAAGAAATCATGGATGTCGTCTCCATTCCCGTCATGGCCAAAGCACGTATTGGCCACTTCGCCGAAGCGCAAGTATTAGAAGCACTCGAAGTCGATTTTATCGACGAAAGCGAAGTATTAACACCCGCCGACGATGAAAACCACATCGACAAACATGTTTTTCGCGTACCGTTTGTGTGTGGTTGCCGCAATTTAGGTGAAGCATTACGCCGTATCGCAGAAGGTGCAGCCATGATTCGCACCAAAGGCGAAGCAGGTTCCGGCAATATCGTAGAAGCAGTACGTCACATGCGCACTTTGATGAGCGAAATAAAAAGACTCACCGTGCTGTCTCCTGAAGAATTATTCTCTGCTGCCAAAGCATTAAACGCACCTTTAGAACTGGTGCAATGGGTCGCTGCAAATGGCAAATTACCCGTACCTAATTTTTCTGCTGGCGGTATCGCAACACCTGCCGATGCTTCTTTAATGCGTCAACTAGGCGCTGAAACTGTGTTCGTTGGTTCAGGTGTTTTCAAATCAGCTGATCCAAAAGCGCGTGCACGCGCCATTGTCACAGCGACAACGCACTATGATAATCCACAAATAGTATTAGAAGTTTCTCAAACATTAGGAGAAGCGATGGAAGGATTAGACATACGACAGTTAGCGCCACATGAATTACTGCAGACACGCAGTGAGTAAAAATAACGAGAGTGTTCATTCAACTGTGTCAGGTGGCGCCTTCAGGGTCGCACATCCATGTGCTCTTGTTATTCTG
>JBIIEG010000130.1:0-3480 GCA_044237955.1 Gammaproteobacteria bacterium | reverse complement strand
TGACAGGCATTTCTCCTTCTATTAGTTTCAGTGCATAGGCCTCAAATAACAGGCTAAATCCACTTTCTTTTCTCGCCCATGGTGTTTCCACGAGCACTACTTTTCCCTCTGAATTTTTAATGCGAGGAACTCGGCAATGCAAATAACATTTGTGCTGAAAAAAATCTAAATGCCTCCAGGTTTTATCTACCGTGTCATGCGCTTTGCATGCTTTTCCTGAATTATCTAAAAAAGTAGCCCCTCTCTCAAAATCAATTTCAATGTGTAACTCACGCCCTCCTGGTGTTTCTTTAAAGCTTAATTTCTCTAATTTCCAGGGACTGCTTAAACCTAAACCCATGGCAAATATTTGTTCGCTGTTCATCTGTTTTGATCCTCATTTTTGGGAGGGCTATATTTTGCTTTACCCACTCAAAACGAAATAGAGCCGTTCTTCATCTGGTTGTTTAACAGAATTTTGTGGAACAGCAACAGCAACAGGAGCAGGAGCAGAAAATACACCTAATACTGCTGCAGCTGCACTTGAACCTTGGGCTAAAGGCACCACGCCTGGCCCTTGTTGTACAGAGGCATCCAACATAACAACATCGTCTTCTTCACCTTTTGCTTCTTCAGGTCGTGCCTCGGCAACAGGCTTCTTTCTTGCATCGTACAGTGCCCAACCCTCTTTTACATAAGAAAAACCTAGGCTAGTCAGTCTATCTATTTCAACAGCCATTTGACAACGGCCTGCGTCTCCAGGTTTTGCCATTGGACCTCCTGAAGCATAAAACAATGGTGCCGCCTGCTCCTCACGAGACAACAAAATAGTATCCTTAGGTGGGTTTTTTTCTTCAGAATAGACAAATCGACCTGCTATAGGAGAAAAACCTACTAATAAGCGTTGTGTTTCAAAAGCGGAGAACAATTTGGATTTTTCCAGACTAGCATCTATAGATACTAGTTGACAGAACAAAACTGCGACTATCTGATCCATCTGAGATATTTGATGAGGGTCTGCTATAGCAGTAAGGATATTTATCGACCGCTGATAGAGAGAAGCATTATCTGGTACTTCTGCATAATTATTAAGCAGTCTGAACAATGCGAAATTTCTAGAAAACTTCCCATTTCCATCATGATACACACCCTCTCCTTCCTTGAACTTCTGTTCTCTTTCTTCTGCACTTGCACCAGGGATACCGGCTGTCTGAAAAAACTCATCCAAGACTGCTTTATTTCCTTCTGTTCTAAAGATACGCACTATTTTTTTGGCCATGCTTCTATATATAGTACGATTGTAGCGGGCAATCTTTTCTTTATAAGAACTACTATTAGAAGTCTCTTGAATTGCTTTAAAAGTATGTGGATAGTTTTCTTTAGTTACCAATTTAAAGTGTTCACCCAAAAGTGGAAAGGTTTCAACGATAATTGCTCTATAAAATGTCAAAAGGTAATCATTGTAAAAACTCAAAAATTTTTCAATGTATCCTCGACTTTGCTCGAGTTTTATAAAGTTATTAAAAGCGGAATTATTCTCTTCCACATAACTCTGCCATCTCTCATCATCTACATCTTCTGGAGATATCTTTATTGCTGGCGCCCATCTCCAATGTATTAACCGATTCATGAGAAAATACCAATTATTCACTGAACCATAGGCTATGAGTGTAGTGTTTTTTTGTCCACCTGCCTCTTTACTTCTTAGAAACTCCAATGAAGCTCTGGCTGCTGCCAATTCTATTGACGGTCCGGTGGTAATTTCAAAATCCACTGGATTATTAACGATGTAATTGATCACTTTTTTTTCATGCTCTGTTTCCCCAAATGGTATTATTATATCGGTGCAACCTATGTAGACAATGACATCCCTAAAGCGATGTGCTTCTAGTAAGCTTTTTACAAATGCCACTTTTTCGGACATAGGTGTTGTTTTTTGTAGCTTTGGATTTCCAGAACTTATTATAACGCTTTGCAAAATCACGATTTCTTTTCCACTAGCTCGATCGCGGAGCTGACGGATGATTCCCATAAGCGTACCCAAAAAAATATCATCATCTATTTCACAATCTAGATGTACTCTAACTATAACTGTTTTAGTAGCATCTACTTGTCTTTCCAACATTTTTTATCTCCTCTTTTTTTATAATGGTTGAAAACTACAATATCTTTTCTTCCCCTCCCCTCCCTACAGACTAAAAAACCTAAAGTCTTTCAGAAACATCCGTATGTAAGAAGGATAAGGTACATCATGCATCCTAGCAAAAAAGGCTCTATGTCGTTTTGAGTGGGTAAGGCAAAATAATGTTATTTGCATTGCCGAGTTCCTCGCATTAAAAATTCAGAGGGAGCAGTAGTGCTAATCGAAACACCATGGGCCAGAAAAGAAAGTGGATTTAGCCTGTTATTTGAGGCCTATGCACTGAAACTAATAGAAGGAGAAATGCCTGTCAACAAAGTAGCGATCTTGTTGAGGGAGTATGCGAAACAGATCTGGACGATCTTCAACTATTGGATCAAGAGATCTTTTATTTGATGAAGTATGGACAATGCCAAGTGAAGACGCCGCTCAATTGTTTTTAGAATCCTGGATGGATGAAGTGAGTGAGAAAAAAATTAACCCCTTCATGAAATTTGCGAAGACGGTGATGGCGCATAAAACAGGCATTGTTAATTTTGTAAAAACAAAGATTACGAATGGCATCGTGGAAGGAATTAACAGCAAAATCCAACTAGCAAAAAGACGAGCCAGGGGATACCGCAAGACAGACAATTTTATCAATATGATTTACTTTTTATGCGGGAAACTGGAGTTCATTTACCCACTCAAAACGACATAGACCCACTTCCTTTTAGTCTTTCCCCTTTTTAACCAAAGGGAGAGGAAGGTGGAAGCAAATCCATTTATTAGGCATTTTTCAATCATAAAAGACCCGCGTGTAGAAAGGACTAAACAGCATTTATTGGCAGGGCTCCCTCATTAAATAGTATCTAAAAAAGCGGATTACGCATTAGCAGTGAAAAGAAACCAGGGGGCCGCTTTTCGACATCCATGTCGATCACGGCATTCTATTCATCCTGAACGTCCGGTTTTTTTAAGGGGGAAACGTTTTATTTCCCCCTTACATTCAATAGAAATATAGTCTTCGCAACCCAAAAAAAAATCGCTGTCCCACCATTTAATAAAACCTTAAGAATAGCCCTGTATAGTGTCATACGTTGAATTTCAATCATGGGCTATAGCATCTGCTCGACCCACTTTTTTAAAAAAACCGTAACTCCCCAGGTGGTTTAGAAGTTGTAGCCGAACATTGTCATTCCCGCAAAGGCGGGAACCCATCCCAGTGTGGTAATGATGCGAAGGAAATATTTAAAAAATAAGAGATTTGAGTATTTTTCTCTTTTGCCTTTAAATACAAGCCAGCATTTGGGAGCGGTACATGGATAGGTTCCCGCCTTCGCGGGAATGACAAAGTAAGAAAATTTCTGCTTGATGCTCTG
>JBIIEG010000128.1:0-3533 GCA_044237955.1 Gammaproteobacteria bacterium | reverse complement strand
CTAACGGGGGCTGGTCTTCAGAAGGAGCTAGTGCAGAATCCAGAAATTTAAGCCTTACTTACACTGATACAAATCCCAACAACGTTGCTGGATTTTATCAATCACATCACGCAGATAAGTATCTAAAGGTTGATCTTCAATCACAAAAGGAATGCTCTCAGAGATCGCATCTATAAATACGCATAAATCAGCAGAATAATTTTCCCGGCTCAACACCCCTTCCCGCTCACGCAATCGCAATGCCTGCAAAGCAGCAAATAATTGTGCGGTGGCAACTTGTTCGGTTAATTGCAGCACACGCAATGCATCTCGTGCAGCAATAGTTCCCATACTCACTTTATCTTGATTATGACTTTCTGTGGAGCGCGAAAACACACTGGCAGGCAAGGTGTTTTTTAAGGCTTCTGCTGCCCATGCCGACGCACCTATCTGCAATGCTTTTAGCCCATGATTGATAGCCGCTCTTGGGCCTTCTATCCCTGAAAGATTCGAGGGCAATCCCTGATTAAATTTGCTGTCCACCAAAGTTGCCATTTGACGGTCTAGCAAGTCAGCGATATTCGCGACTAAATTTTTCAAACTATCCATCACAAATGCAATATGCCCGCCATAAAAATTTCCACCATGCAAAACACGTCCACTTTTGGAAGCATCAGAGACATCAATCAACGGATTATCATTGGCAGAATTAATTTCTGTTTCAATGATTGTTTTAAATACAGGCAACATGTCTGCTAACACACCAATCACATGCGGTGCACAGCGTGTGGAATAACGATCTTGTAAACGCTCAATTTTAGTCGGTGCTTTTTCAAGATCAGCACGAATATAAGCCGCAACACTCGCTTGGCCGGGATGCGGCTTAGCAGAAAATATAAATGGATCAAAATGTTCGGGATTACCTTTTAACGCTAAAGAAGTCATCGCCGTTAAACGGGAGGATAAACGCACCAAATATTCTGCGCGGCAATAAGCTTCAACAGCCAATGCTGTCATCACCGTAGTGCCATTCATAATGGCTAATGCTTCTTTAGGGCGTAGTTTATGGGGTTGGATACCTAGTTTTTTAAATACTTCTGCTGTTGGGTATTTTTTCCCCTGATACCATACATCACGCTCACCCACGATACTCGCTGCGACATAAGATAAAGGTGTTAAATCACCACTCGCGCCTACAGATCCTTCGCTGGGAATCACTGGCAAAATATCGTGTTGAATCAGTCGTTCCAGCATTTCAAGTAGTGCTACTGTTACACCTGAAGCTGAACGACACAATGATGCTAAACGGATTGCTAATACCGCTCTGGTTTGAGGAATGGATAAAAATTCTCCTAATCCACAACCGTGAAAACGCATGAGATGTAACGGTAATTCATCAACGATATCTAATGGCACTATTCTTGTGACATCATTGCCATAGCCTGTGGTCACGCCATATATCGACCCTTCAAGGCGTAATTTTTCACTGACAAAATCTGCGCCTTTTTTAATATTTTCGCGAAACTGTTTATCTGCTGATAGCGTCAATGACATTTCACGGCGGGATAAAAGATCCACTTCTTGGATAGTGAGGTGATGCTCAGAACTGATTATGATATGTGGCATATTGTTTTTCATTGTTTCGTGATTATTCACGCTGCAAACTTTGTCATTCACGCGAAGGCGGGAAGCCATCCTGGTATGGCAATTAGCTTCCCGCCTTCGTGGGAATGACAAAATTTGAGTCATACATAGTTACCATTATTTCCAGAAGTTAAAAAAATTAAACCATTGGTAGGGATACATTAGAGAGTATTTTTCTAAATATTTTGCATACTGCTGCGCATAACGCTGAATATCAGCATCACGTGTTTTTCTATCGAGCGTTACTTTTTCTGCGAATAAATCTACATACATTTTAAATATGCCAGACTCTTTGACTGCAAGCGCGGTATAAACAGGACATTGCAGCAAAGCTGCCAGCACATACGGGCCTTGAGAGAACGGAGCGGTCTCTCCTAAAAATGTTGCGTGTGTGACGCGCGCATTCGCAGAAATAGGCACTCTATCTGCTGCAATCACCACCCAGTCTCCTGCATCCACTCTCTCTTTAAGATATATCATGGTGCCTGGGCTTACTTCACTCACTTCTAACACACTTATTTTAGCATCGGGACTAAAAGTCTTAAGCAGGCGATTAAAATGTTGTGCATTCTTGCTGTGTAATAAAACATGTATCCGGTGTTTATTATTTTCACTGGAGACTGCGCGACAAAATTCCATATTACCCAGATGGCTCACGAGCAACATGCCACCTTTGTCTGTAGAAATTATTTTTTTAAAGTTCGCCAGGCTAGTGGACTCAATTTTTTTCCAATCCATGCGGCCTGTCCAAGCGGCGAATTTATCTAAGGTTGCGTCGAAAAAACGCATGTAATGCTTTAAGCCTTCTGCTATACCTGGTTTTTTTTCTATTTTTTTATGCGCCGCTATTTTTTGTAAAAAATTTTGAGAAGCACGTCTTTGTTCAGGACTTGTGAAATAAAAATATCCGACAATGGGTGCACCTATAATTAAACAGAGGCGTCGTCCCAGCAGGCGATAAGATAGCGCCAGTATAAACAATCCTAGGAATGTGCCTTTTTCTTGCAATGTTGCCCAAGATGTCAGGCTCACTGGAATATCATTGCGAGGCTTGAACAAGCGCTTAGGTAAATTTATCAGCATGCCAAAAAATAAACGGGTGTGCATTTTGGTGATGCGCCAATTATCTTTAATGGGATGGAAGTGAGATAGATTACCCAGAGGATAAGTCACTCTAACGGGACTCATGATCACAGGTGTTCCCTGCCAAAAAAGTCGCACCATGATATCGGTATCAAAATCCATTCGGCGACCGATATTTTTTTGTTGAGTGATAGCGAGGGTTTGATGCACAGGATAAATACGAAAACCACACATGCTATCGGTGATGCGAAAAGACAATGTTTCAATCCAAACCCATACGTGGGTGATCCAGCGACCTATTTTTCGAGATAGCGGGATAGAGGCATCATAGATAGGCTTTCCACTTAGTAATGCGTGTGGGTTTTTTTTGGAGAGCTGTAAAAATGCTTCGAGGTTTTCTAGTGAATGCTGGCCATCGGCATCCAATTGAAATGCATGCGTGTACCCGGTATTTGCAACCCACTCTAATCCGGCTTGGATTGCTGCACCCTTGCCTCTATTTTCAGGCAGATGTTGTAGGTGTATGGATGAGTGATTATTTGTCAGTGCTGCTAGTGCTTTTTTTGTTTCTTCATTACTGCCATCGTCTACGATAAATATGTCCAAACCAACTTCTAATAGGCGTGACACAATTTTCGACAAAACCTGATGGTGATTGTAGGTAGGAATGAGTGCGCAAATTTTGTACATTTTTTTCTCTATAGAAACCGCCTATTAGTCGTGATCTCCCGCTAGCCGTTATCACACCCATTAGCTGTCGACCCTTACCAGGCCGGCATCACACATTAGTCGTCGACTCCCAACAGGCCGGCATCACGCATTAGCCG
>JBIIEG010000127.1:0-3544 GCA_044237955.1 Gammaproteobacteria bacterium | reverse complement strand
GCCTTTCAAGATACTTAGGAGACACTTTAAAAACAGCTGATTGGTTTAATGTAAAAACATTCCCACAAGCCATTTTCATAGCAGATCGTTTTACAAAAACAGGCGAAAAAACCTATAAAGCAGAGTTGATTTTGTCTTGACCACAAAAAAATAAACCTACACTCAGCAGTTGGAACCGTGGCGAAATGCCCTTGCGAATTTATTTCGCCCGACGGATCAAAACAAGGAAACAAGGCCCGATGTGTTTTTCAGCGGGAATTGCTGACAAAACCAGAGGGTTTTTTAAGGGGGAAGTGTTTTGCTGCTTACCCTTTAATTCAATAGGTTATACCGCTCATCCCCCAACACACCTCGCGATTTTTTGCATGAAAAAGCTTTAACAAAAACGAGCATCTTGAAAGCCGAGCGGTATATTTTGCTTTACCCACTCAAAACGACATAGAGCCAAAATAAGTCATCATGGCGAAAACGGCTCGCGCCGAATCAACGCTATGCGTTTATTCTACAGCCACCGTGTTTCTAAAAGAGTTTAAATGTGTGTTCAGCACTTCTAAAGCTATAGGTTTAAGCAATACAAGATCGCAACCTGCGTCAATACAATTACTTTTTATTTCTTCATTAAGATAGACACTAATCGCAATAATTGGCGATTTTTGTAACTTCTATTCCAGTTTTATCAGGCAATCCAATATCCATTAACACTACATCGAATTGTTTTGTATCAAGTAAGACCAAAGCTGCTAGACCTGTGCCAGCAATATCTATGCTATACCCAGCATCTTCTAAAGCCATTCTATAAACTTTTTGAAGTATCTCACTGTCTTCAACTATCAAAGCTGTGCGTGTCATTTAGTTTTTTCTCCATGTCTTTCGTCAGGCTTATTGAACTAAAATCTATATTCAGCAGGCATAACAAAAGAGTAATACTTGTCCAGCAATTCCCGCTGAAAAACACATCGGGCTTGCTTCCTTGTTTTAACACGTCGCGCGAAATAAATTCGCACTCGCTGTCAGGGGGAAGAACTGCGTTTCTCCCCCCTGACACCCTGTATAGACAAGGGGCATGGTTTACAGTTGTTTACGGACATGGTTTACACTTTATACTCCATATTTATTATCTCACTGGGGAAATAAATATGAGCTGGAAAGAGGTGTCTATCATGTCCTTGCGTAAAGAATTTATTCAACTTGCCACACAAAAAAATACAAGTTTAAGTGAGTTATGTCGCCGCTTCAAAATCAGTCGTCCTACAGGCTACAAATGGTTAAATCGTTTTGAAATAGAAGGTGAAAAAGGGTTACAGGATCAATCACGTAAACCCTCGTATAGCCCCTCTAAAACCTGTGAAAACTTGGAGAAAATAATTATAGATGTTCGCAAAGAACATCCTGCTTGGGGTGGACGCAAGATCAAGGCATATTTGATCGAACAAAAAGGTCTTCAGGTATTGATTTCGTCCTGCACCATTTCGGCTATTTTGAAGCGCGCAGGCTTGATTGATCCTGCTGAGTCCAAAAAACATATTGCTTGGAAGCGCTTTGAGCACGATACCCCAAATGCACTCTGGCAAATGGATTTTAAGGGGTTTTTTAAGGTGGGTGATCTGCCTTGCTATCCATTGACCATCCTGGATGATCACTCGCGTTTTGCGATATCTCTGCAGGCTTGTATGAATGAGAGCATACAGAGTGTTCAACCTGTGATGATTGAACGTTTTCGACGTTATGGGCTGCCTAATCGTATCTCGTGCGACAATGGTAATCCCTGGGGAACACAATGCCAGGCGCGCTACAGCACTCTTGCCGTGTGGTTGCTGCAGCTTGGGGTGAAGATCTCTTACGCAGCTCCGCGCCACCCACAAACGAATGGTAAGATTGAACGTTTTCACAGGACTTTGAAGGCAGAGATACTGAGAAATACGATATTTAATAGCTTTGATGCTGTTCAGAAAGCGTTTGATACCTGGGGGCAGATGTATAACACCATACGTCCTCATGAAGCTTTGCAGATGAAAGTGCCAGCTGCAGGCTATCAAGTGAGCCCAAACAAGTATCCAGAGATATTGCCCACGGTTGAATATGGGCCCGATGAGATTATTCGTAAAGTACAGGACAAAGGGATTGTTCATTTTAAAAACCGTTGTTTTAGAGTAGGTGGTGTATTCTCTGGGCATCCTGTAGCGTTACGTCATACTGAGCAGGACGGTGTATTAGATGTTTATTTTTGTAGACAAAAAATTGCAAAAATTGATCTAAGGAAACCGTCTTAAATATTAATCAAATGTGTAAACCATGTCCGTAAACAACTGTAAACCATGTCTCTTGTCTATACAATAGGCCTGTTAGATGATGATTTATCACAATGCGCACAATATCATTGTGATAAGCATCCTGACAATCGCTATTGGAGGGTTAAAACCCCTCATTTTAGGGCGCCCGCCAATCTCCGCAGAATATGCGGTGATTAGCGGCTATATTCGCCGCATGCTCACATTCGTCATTGCGAACGGTTTTTGTGAAGCAACCCAGGAAAAAATATTAAGTAATCTATTCGTATGTGATTTTTTGTTTGTTTGGATTTTTTCCTGGATTTTCGCTAAAAACGCAGCAACGACGAGGTGGTAGGTAGCTGACTGGCTTTGGAACGGGCGGTGGTGATTATCCGATTAAGTCTGTTTCTTCTCTTTCCGAGATAACACTTCCGACAACAAACGATAATTAGTGAGTATTTTATTTTGATAGCGGGAATTAAGATCGGGGGTAAGGGAATGATAACCTGCAACGCCTCGCCAATAATTATTTTTGCCAGTATCTTCCATGGTTGATGCGATTTTACTGCTTAATATCCATGTGCCTACCATCACGTTCACGCAAGGATCATACTGAATTTGTTCTTTGGTATAGCCGTAAGGGGCTACTCTGGGCAGCCAGACACTGTTGATCTGCATCGGGCCATAATCAAACGTTCCATTTCTGTTGGGGGACGCCATCCCAGGCTCACCACCTTCGACGTTCAACACTGAAACAATAATTTTAGCGGGCACAAAATACGTAATGGCCGCTTGATTGATACATTCGACGGGAACGCCATGGATAAGAAGAGCGCTGGCTATCATAGTGCACCTCTAAAAATAGTGAGTTTTGAGGAGAGACAATCACAATATGAATTTATACGCATTTTACTTCAAGGATGCAAAAAACGTGTGATTGAGTATGTGGGTCTCATAGTACCGTATTAACGTAGTTCAGAGCTTGTATACTATTGGTGGCAAAAGAACGTGAGCACGTCCCTGATCAATATATGAAAATAGGCCAGGCACTGCTTTGGAAGTTAATTTTTGCTAAAATTGTAAGAGAGGATAAGATGCTATTAAGGCGTATTGAAGAGCATATTAGTTTTTCTGCTTTGCAAGAAGAGCTAAGAAAAATAGGGTCTATGTCGTTTTGAGTGGGTAAGGCAAAATATAGCCCTCCCAAAAATGAGGATCAAAACAGATGAACAGCGAACAAATATTTGCCATGGGTTTAGGTTTAAGCAGCCCCT
>JBIIEG010000008.1:0-12780 GCA_044237955.1 Gammaproteobacteria bacterium | reverse complement strand
AAGTTTGATTTTTTTCACACAAAAATAAATGGTTACTCTGCTATTAGGAATAGCACTAATATCCCTATGGAAGATAACTCTTTTCTTGAGCACTCGAAAAATTGTAGTGGTCTGGAATTTCCCATAAATTGTTCATTTATAAAAGGATGCATTCGTATTTCTCATTAAATTACAACCTTCGTAGTTTGCATCATCTTTGATAGTTTGGGTGCGACCATAGCTACTATGACAGCAACTATAAAGGTAAAGCCTGCAATAAATATAAATTGACCAAAATACGCAGCTTGATGAAAAACAGGCATCTGTATCACGAGATATGATACCTCTGCTAATACACCACTTAGATAACCTCCCAGCGCAACGGACAAAAACCAACACCCCATCATCGTATTTTTCATACCCACCGGCGATAAATTACTAACTGCTGTATAAATCGCAGGCACTATCGCTAATTCTCCCGCACTGAGTAATAAATTTCCTACCAATACGCCTGTCAGCACAAAACTCGTTGTTGAAGCAAAAGCAAATGCGCTAATGCCCAACACTGCTAATAGCATGCCAATCACAAGTCTGGTTGGTGCATTAACAGATATGCCTTTTTTATCCAGTCGATGCCACGTGTATGTAAAAAAAGGCGCTAACAGTAAAACGAAGAGGGGATAAAAAGAAGTAAATATACTGGCGGGTAATTGTGTATGGATATCACCTAGTTGAATATGGTGCTGAATAAATAAAGTCACTGTTGAGCCAATTTGTAAACTGGCAGCAAAATAAAATATGCTAAAAAAGCTTATCCATAGCAATGCTATTAAATGACGCTTATCCTGATCTTGATATTTTTTTATGGCTGTTAGCAGATAAATAATGCCGCCTGTAAATATCAAAAATATGAATACATTCATCATGATCAGCTTATAAAACAAGAGACTTAAGAACAAACAAAGTAAAAATATACCGAAGCATACAAAGACAGGATTAGATTTTTTAACCAACTCCAAAGAAGATAAATACAACTGAGCATTTCGTAAAAAAAGAATCGTCGCAATTGAAATAATGATTGCGCTAAACAAGAAACAAAAATTCCAACCTGCTACATATATGATAAGTCCATAAACCAATGGGCTTAAGGCAGCACCAATATTGATGAATAAATAGAGCACAGTAAATCCTGTTTCTTTTTTCTTATTATCTCCCTCCTGATAGAGCGTACCGATCAAATGTGTTGCGCTGCTTTTATATAATCCGGAACCCACCAATGACGTAGTAAGCCCTAAGCAAAATAAATAATGCTGCGGGAACGTAAGCAATAAATTACCCAGAATATTTAAAGCGCTCCCCAAAATAACGGTATTTTTAGTACCTAGCCATCTATCTGCAACAATACCGCCCAGCAAAGGCAATGAATAAGCCAAAACCGCATAAGCACCATACAGCAGATAACTTTCGCTCTGTGCCAAACCAAATGTGTGCATGCAATACAGTATTAAAATAGTGTGTGTGCCGTAGTAGCTAAAGCTGCTGCATAGCTCGCCAAAGGAAAGCACCCAAAAAGATTTAGGTTGTTTGAGGAGTTGTGTGTATAGATGCATGCAAGCGAGTGAATGGAGCCAAACAGAAAATAAAATTACTGAGCGCGGTGATGGCTTTTATTTTCAAGATGTTGCGTTTTGATAAGTATTTCAGCAGGAATATGCAATCCTTTATTTAGATTTTGTATCATTTGTAACGATAACCCTCGCTTTTTACTCAACACTTCTGAAACCTTACTTCTGGAACCTAAGTACTTCTCAAGATCTTTTCGGCTCAAACCACGGCTTTCCATCCAGTAGCAAATAGCATCCACTGGTTCTGGATAATCAACTGAATAATGCTTTTCTTCATAAGCTTCTAAAAGCGTTGATAGAACATCTAATAAATCACCACGAGGTGTATTAGGCTTGGCATCAAATAGGGATTCAATCTGCTGTAACGCCATTTTGTAGTCTTTTTTTGTTTTAATGGGTTTTATTTTCATCACCAATTTCCTCCTAAATAATTGTCGCATCAATTTTGTCGTATTCAACATGAGTACCAACAAACCTGATATAAAGAATAGAATAGTAATAGTTTATAGCAACCACTAAACGGTAATCATTACCCTTGATGTTAAAAATGACTCGGTTATTTGCAATGATGCTGGCATTTTTATAAATACGTTTTATGGTTGTCGGGGATTCCCAATTTGCTTTTTTAGCATCTGCATACCAAGCCCGCAAAGGCCTTTCTGCCTGGGGGTAACGCTTCCAAAAATCTTTTAGTTGTTTGCGCGATATTATCCTCATAATTTTAAGCGTAGCACGATCCCGTAATGGGATCAAACCTCTGATGAGTCTGAAAGTGATGCAAGATGTAGATAGTTTGCTGCTCAAGAGTATGTTTGAGCATAAAATAGTAATGTATTCCTAAGTGTTTTTAAAAAATCATTTGAGAATAACGCTTATGACCTGGATCCCGTGGTTAAATCGCCCACGGGATGACGGCCGTAGGGGGGCGAATATGTTGCCTTTACTCTTCATCATCCTCCGGCAAAAACCCATGCGTTTGCATGTGCCACAGATGTGCGAAGTGGCCATTTTTTTTCAGCAACGCTTCTTGTGTCCCTTCTTCTATCACTTCACCTTTATGGAATACTAAAATGCGATCCATATCTGCGAGCGTAGAAAGGCGATGCGCAATAACCAGCGTAGTTTTTTCATGCATCAAATGTTTCAAGCTGTCTTGAATTAATCGCTCTGTTACTGAATCCAAAGAAGAGGTTGCTTCGTCTAAAATTAAAATGGGTGCTTTTTTTAGAATGGCGCGTGCGATCGCGATGCGCTGTCTTTGACCACCAGATAATTTTACACCACGCTCGCCCACCAGTGCTTCATAGCCTTCTGATAGTTTTTCAATATACTCATGGCAGTGCGCTAATTTAGACGCTTCTATGACTTCTTCATCGGTTGCATCTAAACGACCATAGCGAATATTCTCCATCAGACTACGATGAAAAAGTGAAGGGTCTTGCGGAATCATCGCGATATTTTCACGCAGAGAGTCTTGTGTGACTGTCGCAATGTTCTGTCCGTCGATCAGTATTTTTCCTGATGTTAAATCATAGAGCCTGAGCATTAAGTTAACGAATGTGGATTTACCAGAACCGGAAAATCCTACCAAGCCTACTTTTTGCCCGGCAGGGATGGTGACATTCAGTTCATAAAACACGGGGAGATTTTTCTGATATTCAAACGTCACGTTATCAAAACAAATATCTGCTTTTTTTACTTTTAAGAGTTGGGTGTCTGACGCATCTGTGATTTCATGTTTTACGCTGATTAAAGTTAAGGCTTCATTGATCGTACTGCTTTCTCGAACGAACAAACCTAATTGATAGCTCACATACCACACCATTCCTAATACCCAAAACGACAGCATGCCTATGAGTGAGAAATCACCCAGCGTCACCCATTTGTGTATCCAACCATGAACGAGTGTGAAAACCATGCTAAATATCATGCCTAGTCCAGCCATTCCTTGAAAAATACGCATGATTTCCATATTCCATAACGCGTTATGGGCTTTTTTTATTTCATCTGTTTGCGCTTTTTTTAAGTATTCACTTTCATATTTTCCGCGCGCAAATAATCGCACACTCATCGTATTGGTAATGCTGTCTACTATTTTTCCGCTCAGTTTTGTCACCGATTCGGAATGTAGTTTCCATCGTTTATTACCCGCTCGCAAAAAAAGATAGGTAAGACTCATGTGTATGAAGAACCAGCCTAATAAAATAAGTGCAAAAACAGGATTCGCCATCCACATTAATACAGATGCTGTGACAATTCCGACAGAAACAGAACAGAAAGTAAAAAGAAAAATCTCCAACACGTTTTGACAACTCGTGGGAAGTGAAGAAAGTTTTTGCGCGATGCTGCCTGCGAAGTTATTAGAGAAATAATTGTGTGAATGATATTTCGCGTAATTGAAAGCAGTCTCGCGAATATTGGCGCGAAAACGAGGGAACGCATAGATCAATATCATGCCTTGCGTCCGCATTGAAATATCCATCAAGAGCCAAGAAGAAACCAGTGCGGCGATGGGTATCAATAATACAGAATAAACATTTTCTGGATTGCCTTGAAAGTCAGCAAGGGCATTGACAATCAGTTTGATGAAGTAGGGGAAGAATACTTCATTCAGGGACCAGACAAGCGCGGTTGCTAGTGCAAAAAAAAATGAAAAGGGCTGACGTTTTACAAAATGCCAGACAAATGGAACAACTCGATTGGGGATTCGCATAGAAATACTCACAGGATTCAGCGGTTATACAAAAATAAAAAGGGCTTAGATCATAGCAAAATTGGGGTGTTTTTGCAAAAAGGCGTGATTGAAAATGAGGGTCTTTTGTAGGTTGGGCTGAATGATTTGTATGAAGCCCAACAATGATGGATGCTAAAACTATTTGTTGGGCTTCGCTGCGCTCAGCCCAACCTACGACTATGTTTTTCACCGCCCGCGCAAAAAGAAACGATCCAGTTCTTTGATGGAAAATTCTCGGCAGGTGGGGCGTCCATGATTGCATTGTCCGCTGCGATCTGTTTTTTCCATATCACGCAGCAATGCATTCATCTCAGGAATAGTTAAACGATGGCGTGCTTGTTTAGCACTTTTGCAGGCGATGTTTCCCAATATTTCATGCAGAGTATGTTGTATGCGATGACTGTTTTCTTGCATCATCCAGTCAGACAATGTGTCGCGAATAAGTTGTACGATGTCGATGTTTTTAAAAAACACCGGAGAATGACGAACCAAAAATGTAGTCGGTGAAATTTGTTCAATACCGATATTTAATTCTGCAAACATCAGTTGGTGATCGATCAGATAATCCGCTTCTTTTTCTGTGACATGAAATGTAGGCGGCAACCAAGATGTTTGTGTTTCTATTTTTCCGGCTGCATGCGCTGTCTTGAGCTGTTCATACAAAATCCGTTCGTGTGCTGCGTGCATGTCTACAATCACTAAACCTTGTGCATTTTCAGCCAAAATATAAATACCATGCAATTGGCCTAAGGCATATCCCAACGAAGGCGCTTCATCTTTTGTCACGGCATCTGTTTTCTGAATCTGCAAAGCAACGGCTTGTGCGTCTTCGGCAAGATTTTGATACACAGCCAATTGTTCACGCACTTCTAGCGGTAGTGGTTTTTGTTGGGGTAAGGGATAGGGCGTTTCTTTTTTATCAATTCTTTTTTCTGTGTTTATAGTTTCTTTGTTTTGCAAAAAAGAATTGGGTGGAGGGGACAGGGGAGATATTTCTTCTTCTCTCATTTCCACTTCTACTACCGGCAGTGCTGCAACACTTCCTGGCCTTGAGCTTGCCAATACCTGATGCACATTTTTAAATAAAAAATCATGCACTTGTCGACTTTCTCTAAAACGTACTTCATTTTTAGTAGGATGTACGTTGACATCGACCATCGCAGGATCAATCGTCAAATACAGCACATACGCAGGATGTCGATCGCCGTATTGCACATCTTTGTAAGCCTGGCGAATCGCATGCGACACTAACTTGTCGCGCACCATGCGTCCGTTCACATAAAAATATTGCAGATCAGGTTGGCTGCGCATGAAAGTGGGTAATGCCATCCATCCTTCGAGCTTTAATCCAAACGTTTCCATTTCAATGGCCAATGCTTCTTGCATAAATGCATCGCCACAAATTTTTGCAACGCGTTTTTCACGTTGCTCTAACGTGAGTGCTGCGGGAAATTGCAGCGTTGTTTTCTGCTGTTGTTTTAACGTTAAGCTGACGGGAAAACAACTCAGTGCAATTTGCGTCACACGATCCTGGATGCGCGTGTTCTCTGTTTTTTCTGTGCGTAAAAATTTTCGTCGCGCGGGTGTATTAAAAAATAAATCGCGAACATCAATGGTTGTACCGGCCGGATGTGCGATTGGTTGCAGGTTGATATCAGCGCCTTGTCCTTCCGCCTGCAATTGCCAAGCGGTGGATTCAGTTTCAGGCCTGGAGCTTAAGGTTAATCGCGAAACTGAAGCGATACTTGCTAATGCTTCTCCGCGAAAACCTAAACTTTCAACGTTTTCGAGTTCTTCTAGATTAGTGATTTTACTGGTGGCATGACGACTTAATGCTAACGCTAAATCTTCTTTATGAATGCCAGAACCGTTATCGCGGATGCAAATACGCTGCACACCGCCACCTTCAATCATGATGTCGATTTGTGTGGCGCCTGCATCTAAACTATTTTCTAATAATTCTTTAATGACAGACGCTGGACGCTCAATCACTTCACCTGCGGCAATTTGATTGGCTAGTTGGGAATCGAGTAGGGTGATTCGGCGGGTCATGGTGTTTTTCTAAGTAGGTTGGCGCTAACCACCCGTTAGTCGTCATCCCGTGGATGGTTTGACCACGGGATCCAGGTATTAAACGTTATTCAAAAGCGTTTTTAAATCATTCGAGAATAACGCTTATGGCCGTCATCCCGTGGTCAAACCATCCACGGGATGACGGCCTGGCGGGGGGATGGCAGCCGGAGATAACGGCTAATGGGGAGATTGCAAAGCCAATACCTTCCCAGACAAATAAGGCATCGGGTCAGTTGGTTTTCCACCTTTACGAATTTCAAAATGTAACATGGCTTTACCATCATCATTTTTACCCATACGCGCAATCGTTTGACCTGCTCTGACGACTTGTCCTTCTTTTACCTCAATGACTTTGTTGAAAGCATAAGCACTTAACTCGCTCTCGCCATGTTTCAAAATAATTAAGTTACCGTAACCCGGTAAACTCGCGCCCGTGTAAACTACTTTCCCAGAAGTCGTGGCAACAACAGGCTGATTCAATTGTCCTGCAATATCTAAACCTTTATTGCCACCAGATGCAGATGAAAATCCTTGCACAACCTTTCCTTTCGTTGGCCATAACCATCCTGTTGGTGTTTTTGCAATTTTAGCAGTTTCATCTAATTTTGCAGGGGACAATGTTGCAGACACAGATGATGCAGGTGTAGTTTGTGGTGCTTTTGCTGTAGTAGAAGTGTTAGAAGGATGGGTATTAGAAACACTAACCGTCGTTGCATCTGCAGCAATCGGCGCTTCAACTGTTTGTGCAATAGGTGTCGCTGCAGCGGCCAAGAGTGCTTGGTGCGTGTCGTTATTGTTGCGCTGTCTAGGCGCTGACATCTGTAATTTTTGACCTGGGCTGAGTGTGTAGGGTTCTGGGATATTATTTATTTTGGCTAACTCGCGATAATCCATGGCAAATGCCCAGGCGACAGAATAAATGGTATCTCTTGCCTGAACACGATATGTGCTCGTCGCAGCACTTTTTTGTTTCCAACCATCGAAAACGGGTGCTTTAGATGTAGCACATGCTGACAGCAGCATCAGGGAGAAAAGCGTTAGGCCAATAAAAAATATTCTCTTTTGATTCATTGTTCTATCTCACACACCAGTAAATACCAAAACCCACAACCAATAAAATCAATACCGCCCAACCGATTCGATCCACAGAACGTTCTATCCAATGATGCATTTTTTTTCCGCCCAAACGCGCTAAACCTGCTACCAAATAAAAACGTAGCGCACGTCCCACCAAAGAGCCAATCACAAAAGGAAATAATGCTGTATTTAAAGCGCCGCCGGCAATGGTAAACAACTTGAAAGGGATGGGCGTCACACCCGCCACAAACATCACCCAACCACCCCAAACACCAAACCAACCTTGAACTTTAAGATAAGTGGGCATATAGCCAAAATAAATGATCCAAGGTTCAACCCATTTAAAGAAAAACATACCGATCACATAGCCCAATAAAGCACCGAGCACGGCCATGACCGTGGTGATCGTTGCATACCACCAGGCACGCTCGGGTTTGGCAAGCGACATAGGTGCCAACATCACATCAGGTGGAATAGGGAAGAAGGAGGCCTCTATAAAACTCACAAGACCTAAATAACGCGGCGCATGTCGATGGTGCGACCACTGAATCATCTTTCTGTATAAATGAGAAAATATACGCACTCTACAAACCCTCCGTCCATTTCGCCAACGCTTCAAACGCTTTATAGTGCGTTAAGTCAATATGCATTGGGGTGATAGAAACATGATTGGTATTGATCGCATGAAAATCGGTACCAGGCCCTGCATCTTGTTCTGGACCTGCAGGCCCTATCCAGTAAACAGCACGACCACGCGGATCAACCTGCGCAATGGTACGCTCTGCAATATGACGCGTACCAAAACGTGTGATCTCAAACCCTTGCAATTCTTCTAAGGGAATATTGGGGACGTTCACATTGAGGATAGTGCTGATGGATAATGGCGCTGTCATCAGGCGTTTTACCAGTTGCACCGCGACGGCTGCGGCGGTTGCATAATGATGGTGATTGTTCACATGATGGCTTTTGTCCGCCAGTGAAAACGCAATGGCGGGCAATCCTAAAGAACGGCCTTCGATGGCAGCAGCAACTGTCCCTGAATATAAAACATCATCACCCAGGTTGGCGCCTTCGTTAATACCAGAGACAACCATATCGGGCTCTTTTTCCAGCAATCCTGTAAGCGCGAGATGGACACAATCGGTAGGAGTGCCCTCTACACTGATGGCACCATCGGGTAAATTTTTTACGCGAATAGGGCGGTCTAATGTGAGCGAATTGCTGGCGCCGCTGCGATTACGGTCGGGCGCGATGATATGTGTTGTGGCGATGCTTTTTAAGCTTTCGGCAAGCAGGCGAAGTCCTTCGGCGTATACACCATCGTCGTTTGTGACCAGTATTTTCATTGTGGGATTTTTTATGAATTTTTTAGCGTACAATCTTTGAAATCTTTTTTACTACTTAGCAGGGATGGTCATGTCTCTTACAACACTACTTATTGTCACACTTTTTTTAGTTTTTTTATGTTTTGCAATACTCATCGTGATTGCAGTACGACAAACACGCTCACAACAGCAAATCATTAGCTTTCAATCGCAATTTTCCGAGCATATCAGAAACCTAGATACTTCGCTAATTCGCCAAGAAGAGCGTGGCATTCACCATCAACAGATGGTCGATGGCATCAATCGATTGCTCAGCGATCAACAACGTCTGCAACAATTAGAACGAACAAAATTCGATGAATATCAACTTAATGCACTTAAAATGCTACAGGAAAGCGTACGCAGCAATATGTTAGATGTCAGCAGACAGGTCACAGACACATTAAATCAACACACCAGCACATTAAATCAACGCGTGGAACAATTAACCAAAGCCACCGATCAACGCTTAAAAGAAATCAGCGGACAGGTAGAAAAAAAATTGTCAGAAGGATTTGAAAAAACAACCGCAACGTTTACCGATGTGGTCAAACGATTGGCGTTGATTGATGAAGCACAAAAAAAGATTACCGAATTGTCAGCGAATGTAGTGAGCCTACAAGCTATTTTTACCGACAAACGTTCACGCGGTGTATTCGGAGAAGTACAACTCGCAGATTTAGTGCGTAATGTATTACCCGAACAACATTTTTCTTTTCAACATACGTTTGAAAATGGCAAACGCGCTGACTGCTTATTAAAACTGCCTGAACCCACGGGAAATATCGCCGTAGATTCTAAATTTCCGCTGGAGAGTTACAGGCTGATGATGGACATGAATATCACAGATACAGCGCGTCTACAGTCAGAGCAGCAGTTTAAAAAAGATATTCAAAAACATATTGCGGATATTGCTAAAAAATATATTTTACCGGGAGAAACCGCAGACAGCGCGTTGATGTTTGTGCCAGCAGAAGCTATTTTTGCTGAAATTCATGCGCATTATCCAGAGCTGGTTGAAACGGCACAAAAAGCACATGTGTGGATTGTGTCTCCCACAACGATGTGGGCTATTTTAACGACGGCACGGGCTGTGATTAAAGATGTGGCCACACGCAAACAAGTACACATTATTCAACATCACCTACAGGGTTTAAGTACAGATTTCGAGCGCTTTAAAAAACGCATGGATAATTTAGCGACGCATATCCGCCAGGCGCATGAAGATACGCAAGATGTACACGTGACTTCACGCAAAATCGCGGCACATTTTAGTCGCATTGAAAAAGTAGATTTGGTGGAGGGAGACGTGGAAGTGCCGCTGTTGGTGAAAGTGGAAAACAAAATAGAGGAGCCGTCGGAGTAGGCTGCTTACAGCCAGCGCACTCGATATTTTTTACGCCTTTTTTCTACTCTCCTTTTTTTGGGAGAGAGCAGGGAGAGGGCAATCGTTAAAAATGTAGGTTGGGCTGAATGGTTTGCATGAAGCCCAAACATTATGCATCCCAACCTTCTCTGTTGGGCTTCGAAAAACACTCAACCCAACCTACAAATCTAAATCAGCCCTCTCCCAAAAAAAGCAGAGGAGAAAAAAATCAAAAATGTAGCAGGCAAAGCTCCCCACCACAAATAGCCACCGCCATTTCACACAGCAAAGAATATATAGCTGAATTTGCACTACCCGCACGCCTATGGTTTAATTGCCGCCCTGATTTCTTAAGACCAGACCACGACCGACTATGAAAAAAGACATTCACCCAAACTATACCGAAACCAAAGTGACCTGCAGCTGCGGCAATACCTTTATGACACGCTCAACAGCGGGTAAAGAGTTGCGCCCTGAGGTTTGTTCAAACTGTCACCCCTTTTATACCGGCAAACAAAAAGCGGTTGATACATTAGGTCGCGTCGGTCGATTCCAGGAAAAATACGGCAATAAAACGACCAAACCTGCAGATACTGGCACAGAAAAATAAGCCACCCCTGCAAAAGCAAAAACCCCTAAAAATTGCTTTTTTGCCAGCAATTCTCGTTTTTAACGCGTCGCGCGAAATAAATTCGCACTCGCGGCTCATTTAGGCGCAGTGCAAACTGCGCTCTGGCTCATCTTCGCTCCTTGTCTTGAAAAAAACGCTAATTTCTATAGGCGCCCTCAAGTGTGAATAGATTAATTAATCGCCTACACGCTTACGTATTACTCACCCGCTTAAACCGACCAATCGGTATCTTATTGCTACTATGGCCTACACTGTGGGCCTTGTGGATTGCAGCCAGCGGTCATCCTTCCTCTACCATAGTGCTCGTCTTCGTAGCAGGCGTCGTTTTGATGCGCTCTGCCGGTTGCGTGATCAATGATTGTTTTGATCGCCATGTCGACGGTAAAGTCACCCGTACACGTCATCGGCCCCTTGTGACCGGACAAGCCTCCCCACGCGAAGCATTGGGCTTATTTGCCGTACTCTGTCTTCTATCTGCCAGCTTACTGCTCGCATTACCCCCCTTAGCCCGATGGCTCGCTATCCCCGCTGTCCTAATTGTTCTCTTATACCCCTGCATGAAACGCATCACCCATTTGCCCCAATTGGTGTTAGGCATTGCGTTTAGCTGGGGCATTCCCATGGCATTCGCTGCACAAACGGGTCATATCTCCTGGATAGGTTGGTTTGTATTCGCCATCGCCTGCTTATGGCCTGTGGCCTATGACACCATATATGCCATGGTTGATAGAGCCGATGATGTGGCCGCCGGCATTAAATCCACCGCTGTTTTATGGGGAAATAAAGAGATAGTCGTGATCGCAGGCTTACACGCTGCCATGTTGTTATTACTGATTATGCTGGGCGTTTGTTTGTCGTTTGGGTATTTCTATTACCTAAGCTTGCTCGTCGCAGCCATGCTCATGATTTATCTGCAATATCTGATTAAAGACCGTGTGCCCGAGCGTTGCTTTAAAGCCTTTTTACTCAGCCATTGGGTTGGCTTTGTGATTTTTATTGGCATTCTCCTCTCATTTAATATTTCCTTAAGCTTAGCGTGCGATAATTGCGTTATATGATTCGGCATATAACGTAAGGCTTTCTGTGTGTGCTGAAAAACATGCAACCCAACTAGGGAATTTGCCATGAGCCAAGAACAAAACGAAACTCTTCTGTACCGCGTACAAAACATCTGCAACATGTTGGAAAAATTGCCAGACGTGGGGCCGAATACAGATCCAACTATAAAATTTATTTCTGGCGCTGTTTGGCTGGCTAATAAGCATGCATGCTTTGAAAAATCAACACTAGAGGAAAAAGAGTCTCCTGCTTACAAAACGTTTCAAGCAATAAAAAAAGCATTAGGTGAAGATGAGTTTAAAATTGTTGTCCATATAGGGGGCACTTATTTAAGATCACTAGAGGAGATGGAGAACCTTCAGAGCGACGTCAATACGGCGATAGAAAGAGCCGCTCCAGGCAAGTTGATTGCAGCAGATGATCTCCTTCCTACGCTAATTCCTCTTTTTACTAATCTAAATCAGGGCACACAGAAAATATTGCTTTCTAAAACGGACACTCTGTTTAATATTTTGAATTTGGCGTCCCTTTCAAATGGCAAAGAGGGCTACGCGCTGACATCTACAAACGCAGCTATTTCTGGAGCAGCAAATCCAGTTAATTCGATTGCTGGCTTAATGAAACAGAAGAATGATCTTGAAAAAGGTTCAGAACAGAAAACCTCCGAAATAAAAGAATTAGAAAAATATCTGGCTGCGATTCAGATATTAGAAGAACAGAATAGCCCTGACCAAAAAGTGCAGTTAGGAAAATTAGACCTATTAAACCTAAATGCCGCACTAGAAACAAAAGAACTAATCTCTAGTATCAACACTCTAACAGGTGAAATAGACTACATTGCTTTGGCAGAATCTATTCAAAAAGAAGATGAA
>JBIIEG010000141.1:0-3229 GCA_044237955.1 Gammaproteobacteria bacterium | reverse complement strand
CTTCTCCTTCAACAATCAATAATTGATCTTTCACCAACAGCGCACGACAACTTTCATATACTTCAGTAAATACCGCCAAATCAATGGAAGCCGTACGATCTCCTATTGTTAAAAAAGCAATACGTCCGCCTGTTTTAGTTTGCACAGTACGCAGCGTTGTCACATAACCTGCCACCGTTACAATTTTATCGCGCGCAGGCTTAAGCTCAACAATCGGTGTGGTGAAGTGTGCTAATTCTGATTCATATCGCGCAATAGGATGGCCTGACACATACCAGCCTAACATGGCTTTTTCACCCATCAAACGTTGCTCTTCGGTGAAAGGATCTACTTGTACATAAGGCGTATTGTCAGTCGCGGCATCATCTGCAAAATCCATACCAAACAAATCACCCTGCCCTGTTGTTTTAACACGCGTGCTTTGTTCCGCTGATTTTAAGGCGACATCAATAGATGCCATAAGTGTTGCGCGCTCTGTACCAAAACTATCCATAGCACCACTTTTAATTAACGCTTCCAACATTTTACGATTCACTTTACGCGCACCTGCACGCTGGCAAAAATTAAACAAATCCGTAAAAAGCCCGTGTTTTTCCCGGTGTTCTATCATGCTTTCTATGGCGGCCTGGCCTACGCCTTTGATCGCGCCTAATCCATATAAAATAAAATCTTTGTCCGAATTAACAACTTCTGAAACAGTAAATTGATAATAACCTGTGTTGATATCTGGTGGTTGAATATGCAAACCCATCTTTTTTGAATCTTCTAAAAAACGTACTACTTTATCGGTATGATCCATATCCGACGATAATACAGCCGCCATAAATTCAGCGGGATAATGTGCTTTTAAATACGCTGTTTGATACGACAATAATGCATAAGCGGCAGAATGTGATTTATTAAATCCATAGTCTGCAAACATTTCCATCAAGTCAAAAATTTGATTCGCAATCTCTGGATCAATTTTATTTTTATCAGACCCTGCCACAAAAATTGCACGCTGCTTCGCCATCTCTTCGGGTTTTTTCTTACCCATCGCGCGTCGCAAAATATCCGCGCCGCCTAGCGTATAACCTGCCATGGTTTGTGCAATTTGCATCACTTGTTCTTGATATAAAATCACACCATAGGTAGTTCGCAAAATAGGCTCTAGTAATGGGTGTGCATATTCCACACGTGATTTGCCATGTTTACGATTGATGAAGTCATCGACCATGCCGGATTGCAAAGGGCCGGGACGATACAAGGCAACCAACGCCACGATCTCGTCAAAATGGCCTGGCTGCAATCGATGGATAATTTCTTTAAGGCCACGTGATTCAAGCTGGAATACGGCTGTGGTATCACAGGCTTTGAGCAAATCAAAAGTCGCTTTGTCATCCAGGGGTAATTTAATAAGCTCTATTGCAGGCTCATTTTTTTTATGGCGTCGCGCATTGATGGCTTTTAATGCCCAATCCATAATCGTCAATGTACGCAAGCCTAAAAAGTCAAACTTCACCAGGCCTACATCTTCCACATCATTTTTATCAAACTGTGTGACACGATTTTCGCCGCCCGCCTCGCAATATAAAGGCGTAAAATCGGTGAGCACGGAAGGTGCGATCACAACGCCGCCTGCGTGTTTACCCACATTACGTGGCACGCCTTCTAATTTCATCGCTAAATCAAGGAGTGTTTTGAGTTCTTCTTCCTGCTCATAACGCTCAGCCAACAATGGCTCATCTGTGAGCGCTTTTTTGAGCGTCATACCGAGCTCAAAAGGAATGAGTTTGGCAATTTTGTCGACAAAGCCATAAGGGTATGCCAACACGCGGCCTACATCGCGTATCACAGCACGCGCTGCCATCGTGCCGTACGTGATAATTTGCGCGACGCTCGCACGACCATATTTTTGCGCCACATAATCGATCACGCGATCGCGACCCTCCATGCAGAAATCGATATCAAAATCCGCCATGGAAACACGTTCAGGATTTAAAAATCGCTCGAACAATAAATCATGTTGAATAGGATCTAAATCGGTAATGCCCAGTGCATAAGCGACCAATGAACCGGCACCTGAACCGCGTCCTGGACCCACTGGAATCTCATGTTCTTTAGCCCAACGAATAAAATCTGCCACGATTAAAAAATAACCGGGAAATCCCATTTGCTGAATGACATCCATTTCCATATTGAGACGTGCTTGGTAAATGGATGGATCTAACGCTGGCATATCTTGCAAACGTTTTTCTAATCCTTGCTGGCATTCTTTTCGAAAAAAAACATCAATGGTCATGCCTTCAGGGACAGGAAAATTTGGCAGAAAACTTTTTCCGAGGGTGAGTTCTAGATTACAACGTTTGGCGATTTCAACCGTATTTTCAAGGGCGGTTGGAATATCCGCAAACAGCTCTACCATCTCCTGTTCACTGCGCAAATATTGCTGATCGGTATAAAGATGCGGACGACGATGATCGTCTAACACAAAACCATCGTGAATACAGACGCGTGCTTCATGTGCTTCAAAATCAGCAGCCGATAAAAAACATACTTCATTGGTCGCAACGACAGGAATTTGTTTTAGGCTGGCAATTTCCAGCGCAGCTTGAATATACACTTCCTGGTGTTCGTGACCCGTGCGTTGCAGCGCAATATAAAAACGATCTGGAAATAAAGCGCTCCACTCAGTGGCAAGCGATTCTGCTAACACACGATGACTGGAGAGAATGGCTTGACCTATTTCGCCTTGTTTTCCCGACAAAGCAATCAAACCTGCTTGCGCTTCTTGCAACCACGATTTTTGGATGAGAGGGAGTCCTGTTTCCTGACCTTCTAAATAAGCGCGAGAAATCAAGCGCGTGAGATTTTTATAACCGATATTGTTTTGACACAGCAATACTAAGCGATATGGTTTTTTATCATCGGGGGTATTTGCGATCCACAGATCCGCGCCAATAATTGGTTTAATGCCTGCAGCGATCGCTGCTTTATAGAACTTCACCATTGCAAATAGATTGCAGTGATCCGTTAATGCAACGGCGGGCATATTCATTTTCGTCAAAGCAGACATCAATGGCTTGGCGCCAATCAAGCCGTCTACCATGGAGTATTCGGTGTGGAGGTGGAGGTGGATGAAGCGGGGAGTGGGCATAGGGGTGTTAGGCTTCGTGCGCTAGCCCGTCATCCCGTGGACGACTTAACCACGGGATCCAGGTTATTAAACGTTGTTCAAAAGCGTTTTTAA
>JBIIEG010000024.1:0-8669 GCA_044237955.1 Gammaproteobacteria bacterium | reverse complement strand
TAACACTTATGACCTGGATCCCGTGGTTAAATCGTCCACGGGATGACGGCCGTAGGGTGAGGTGCTTGCAATGACGAAGGTGGGTGAGTGAAGGGCGCTTCGAGGATCATTCTACCCTACGCCTCATCAAATACCGCACAACACCCAGTATACTAATCAGCACCCAAGCACCTTCTATCAAAAATGCAGGCAAATTCCACTCGTAAATCAGCGAAAATAAAATGCCCGCTGCACCAAATAAATTATACAAAGAGAAACTCAAATCAGTTGAACTGACTTTGCCACACTGCAACAAAAAATAGCCCACCAAACAAAGAATCACACCGATCGTACCAATCACATTCCCAATCATAGCCATGATTTAAAGCCCTTTTATTTTAAAATACTTTCAACAAGCTGTAGTTTATCCACCGCTGTTTTTATACGCGCTATCGCTTTTTCCAATTGAGACATGCTCGTCGCAAACGATGTACGTATGTAACCTGAGATGCCAAATCCAGAACCAGGTACGGCAGAAATTTTCGCCTCTTTCAATAAAAACTCTGAAAACGCGACATCATTTTCAATAGCACTGGCTTGCAATAATTTTTCCACCGAGATAAACGCATAAAAAGTACCATCGCACGGCATCAAAGATAAACCTCGAATTTTATTGATTTCCTGTACCATAAAATCATGTCGACGTTTAAATTCGGCTTTCATGGTTTGAATAAACCCCTGATCGCCATTCAATGCCGTTTCTGCTGCCGCTTGCGCAATCGAGTTGGGATTAGAAGTGCTTTGTGACTGTACTTTACGCATCGCAGTAATGATCGCAACAGGACCTGCTGCATAACCAATACGCCAACCCGTCATCGCATACGCTTTGGAAACGCCGTTAATCACCACCGTACGATCAAGTAATTCTGGACAAACATTGACGATATTCACAAAGGGTTCTTCAGTCCAAAGAATATGCTCATAAATATCATCTGTCGCAATCACAATATTGGGATGACGCAATAACACTTCTGCTAATGCCGTTAATTCCGCTTGCGTATACGCCATGCCAGAAGGATTTGAGGGACTGTTTAAAATCAACAAACGTGTTTTGGGTGTGATGGCAGCTTCTAATTGTTCGGCAGACATTTTAAAACGCTGGGCTGCGGTCGTTGGCACAATCACCGGCACACCATCTGCCAACATCACCATATCAGGGTAAGACACCCAATACGGCGCAGGAATAATCGCTTCATCACCCGGATTTAAAGCAGCCATAAACAAATTAAATAGCGAATGTTTTGCACCACAGCTGACTAAAATCTGATTGGACTGATAATTAAGCTGATTCTCGCGCGCAAATTTTTGCACAATAGCTTTTTTAAGACCTGCTGTACCATCCACTGCCGTATATTTTGTCAGGCCATCGTGTATCGCTTTAATGGCGGCCTCTTTAATAAAATCCGGCGTATCAAAATCAGGCTCGCCTACGCCCAAGTCAATAATATCTTCACCTTGTGCTTTGAGCTCAATGGCGCGCGCTGCAACTGTTAAAGTAATAGAGGGTTTGATCAGATCAAGTTTTTTTGAAAGTTGAATCATGGGTTTTTCCGAATAAGTGAGTTGTTTATGTGGCAATATTATTAAAATTCAATCTGATTTAAACACGACAATCATCTTATAGCCCTGTTAAAATATCAAAAATTTTCTTCTTTTAGGCCTATTCCTTTTAACAAGCATTACATTAAAGGATGAATTACGGTAAAAAATATACCTTTAATCCTCTAAAATAAGCGGAATTATGTAGCAGCCGCACAAGTTTTTTCCTAGCTTAACCCCTATTGTTTCCTCATTAACCACACGAGGAAATTAACATGGCCGAGTCACACGTAGTATCAGGTTTGCTGTCAAAACGCGAAGAAATTGCAGGTCAAATTACCACAATCCAAGCTGAAATTGGGCGATTGCAAGGTGCGCTAACGCATTTGGATAATACCATTAAGCTGTTTTCACCGCAGTATGATTTACGAACCATTAAAGGCAAGCGTAGCTACACGAAAAGCAAGAATTTTGAGCGAGGTGAATCTCAGCGCATGACGCTGGATGTGTTGCGGGAATTAAAAAAGCCGTTGTGTAGCCGTGAAATTGTTGATGAATTGTTAGAACGTAAAAATATCGAATCCAATTCAGCAACCATTGTTAATCTACAGAAAAATATTTTAACGATCTTACACAGCTTGGAAAAGCGAAAAATCATTGTTCAAGTTGATAACGCAGGCAGTTCATTAAAATGGAAAATTGCTTAGGCCGCTAAACGCTCAGCTTGACGTTTATTCCCCTGCCAATATCCGCACCAGTCATGGTGCGTTTTTGTTTTTGCGCACTTGGTTAAAATATCGGTAAAGATTTTACCGTTCGGCCAGCGGCGAGTATCTTCACGATAAGCCGCTTCGTTTGCATAGTTGGCTAAATATTCAATACCGAATTTATGCGTTTGGCCGTACTGCATTCTGCGAAAACGTCCAAAATAACTTTCAGCCATGTTGTTGCTAATGCCATCATCGGTTGAATATTCTGTTTGATGGTTAACGCGCTTGGTATCATATTTTGCATGGAGTCGATCATAAGCAGGGCTTTCATCCGCGCAAATTGTTGAACCTTGCACCACAACACGATCAGCCAACTTAATCACATCCGCTTGGTTCTCAGACTTCACCACAAACGTAATCGTCTTGGTTGCGCCAATGGTGGCATCGTTGGAGTTGTTTTGACTTTGTAGCGCCGCAGGTAGCGCACGTTGACGAAACACTAATACGCAGCGTTTGGTAGGCTTTTGGTGAATCGCTAAACGTCGATCAATACGATCTGCTTTTTTGTTCTTGGGGCGAATGTGACCATTTACATAAGCACCATCAATATGAACCTCGCCCGACAGTTGCGCCATGTCGCGCTGTTCCATCAATGACTCACGGATTTTATGTGCAAGAACAAATGCTGTTTTGTACTGCACACCTAGATCGCGGCCTAACTGTAAAGCCGAAATACCTTTAACGGCATTGGTGTAAATGGCGATGGCAGCCAGATAAATGCGCAAGGGTAATTTGTGAAACGCAAACACGGTGCCGCTGGTGACTGAAAACGTATGGTTGCAATCTTTGCAGCGCCATTGGCGGCGGACACGGATAAAGTAATGCTTGTTCAACACACCACACAACGGGCAAGCCACATTATCGCCTTTGCCCTAGCGCACTTCTTTGAATGTTTCAAAAGCTTGTTGTTCGGTTAGCTCGAATACTTGGCGAACGGACAAGGTACGGGCTTTGGCAGAAAGGAGGAAGTGTTGTTTTTTGCTCATGTTTATCACCATATTGGATAACTACATATCGTATATGATATATTAAAAAATACCCATGCGCAACAGATAAATAACGTATATGATGATATAAATATCCTTAGAGGGGCTTTGCAATGACAGAGAATTGGGAGCAGAAAGCCAAAGGCTTGCTTAAATCAGAGCTTAAAAGGCGGGATTTAACTTATTCACAGCTTTCAGAAAAACTTGCCGCCGTTGGCATAACCGAAACACCAGAAAATATTGCCAATAAAATAAGTCGCGGTAAATTTTCAGCAGTGTTTCTCATCCAGTGTCTTGAAGTTGTAGGGTGTCATACGCTTAGACTTGAAATATAAAATCTATTTGCGCTATCACGCGCACGGAGCAATAGCCTAATGAGTAAAAACGAAAATACTAGCCAACAGCCAACAGCCAACAGCCAACAGCCAACAGAATCTATTTGCAGAATTAATTGATCTTCTGTCAAGCGATGATCGTTTGGTTTCAGAAGGAAAGTTAGTTAAAAATAAGGTAATTGAGCTAGCTCTTAATCTCGACCAATTTTTATTAAAATTTTTATTAAAATCAGAGAGTTTAAAGCGTCACTTTTTTTCTGAGGTTGGTGGGATTCTAATCTTTGATAAAATTAAATTTCAGCGTTTTGTAAACAACAAGCAATTTCTTCCCGATAGCTACACATCCTTTAAAAATAAAATCGGTCTAACCTCAAACGATGAGTTTATAAGTAGCTCAAAAGACGTAGTTCTTGCTTGGCCATATAAGGATTGTGTGCTTGAAGGTGGTCAAGATAAAGATGATGCAAAAAGAAAAGAGATTTTCTGGAACGAAACCCTTGCGCCGGATCAGATTAACAGGCTGCTTTCACCAAAGGTCTTCACCAACCTGAAGAAGATTGGTAAGAATGGTGAGAGCTATCCTGAAGATTTAAGTGTTGACACAAAACTCCTCATCAAAGGGAACAATCTACTGGCTTTGCATTCGTTGAAGCCATTTCGTGGGAAGGTGAAGTTGATTTGCATTGATCCGCCTTACAACAAAGGTGGGGATGACTTCAACTACAACGACAGCTTCAACCATTCAACATGGCTCACGTTCATGAAGAATCGGTTGGAAGTAGCCAAGACTTTACTTCACAAAAATGGAACCATCTTCATCTTCTGTGATGATGATGAACATGCCTATCTGAAAGTTCTTTGCGATGAAGTGATGGGTAGAGAGTCGTTCATTGCTACTGTTGTTTGGAAGCACAGTGACAATAGCAATAACGATGCTAAGAAATTCTCTTCAGACCACAACTATATTCTTGTTTATTCAAACAATGAGAAGTGGGAAAGTATTAAGCTTGAACGTGGTGAAGAAAATGCCAGCCACTTTAGCAATCCAGATGAAGATCCAAGAGGGCCGTGGTTTGATGGAAATCCTGTCAATTCACCGAACCCACGCAAGAATTTGATGTATGACATTCCCGCCCCAAACGGGAACATCATCAAGCATCCTCCTAACGGTTGGCGATGGGATACTGAAACTCTTGCCGAAAAGATGGCAACAGGTGAAATTTTCTTCAATGAAAAGCAAACAGGTATCAAGAGAATCACATACCTGTGGGAACAGAAGGCACTGCCTCCATCCACATTGTGGAGTGTTGAGGAAGAAAATGCTTGGTTTGATTTAGATGAAACGGGTCATACCCGACAAGCCAAGAGTGAGCAAAAGAAAATCTTTAAGGGTGTGCCTACGAGTGAGTTGTTCAAGACGCCTAAGCCTGAACGAGTCATCAAGAAAGTCATCGATATTTCAACACATGAAGGTGATTTAGTGATGGACTTTTTCAGTGGTAGTGGAACGACTGCTGCTGTGGCAATGAAGATGAAACGAAAATTCATTGCCATTGAACAGATGGACTATATTGAAACCTTCACTCTTCCTCGGCTGGTTGAGGTGGTAAAAGGTGAACAGGGAGGTATTTCCAAAGATATCAAATGGACTGGTGGTGGTGAGTTCGTCTATTGCGAACTTGCACAAGCTAACCAAGTTTTTATTGAATTCATTCAATATGCAAAAACTAATGAAGAGCTAATTGAGATTTGGTATGCCTTACAAAGCAAGGCGTTCCTCTCTTATCGCGTTAACCCTGCCGAATTTGATGCCTCCAGGCGCGAGTTTGAAGAACTAAGCATTGAAGATCAAAAAAGATTTCTGATCGAAGTGTTGGATAAAAATTTATTGTATGTTCCTCTCAGCGAAATTGATGATGATACCTATGCAATTAACGATGCCGACAAAGAATTAAATCGCCAATTTTTTGATTTGGAGTCGGCATGAACAAGACACTCCATCAAACACTCATAGAAGAGCTTGGCAAGCGGGAAATTGAACGCACCGTTATACCTGATTCGATTTCAAGAAACCTGAACCCTACTTTTCCCATGCGCCCCTATCAAGAGCGGGCTTTTAAATTATTTATTAAATATTGGGAAGAAGCTTTTGATGGTAAGCCACGGCAGAATCATCAATTACTGCTACACATGGCGACAGGTAGCGGTAAAACACTAATGATGGCTGGTCTTATTGCTTATCTTTACAGCAAAGGCTATAGAAACTTTCTATTTTTTGTAAACAGTAGCAACATTATTAACAAAACACGAGATAACTTTCTCAATCAAAAATCTGTTAAATACTTATTTAATGAAACTATTAGTTTTGGCGATAAACGTGTTGAGTTGCGTGAAGTTGATAGTTTTCAGTCCGTCAGTGGTGATGACATAAATATTGTTTTTTCGACAATACAAGGGCTGCACTTTGCACTTAATACCCCAAGGGAAAATAGCATCACTTATGATGATTTTGAGAATCAGAAGATCGTTTTGATTTCTGATGAGGCTCACCATATCAATGTTGATACCAAGAAAAACAAACCCGTCGATCAAGAAGAATTGTTTGAGGTATTATCTTGGGAAGGGACAGTCGAAAAAATATTCAATGCAAGCCCACATAACGTACTGTTAGAGTTCACTGCCACTATTGATTTTAGTGATGACGCACTCAATAGAAAATACTTGCCGAAGTTATTATTTGATTACCCGCTTAAAGAGTTCCGTAAAGATGGCTATTCAAAAGAAGTTAAAGTTCTGCAAGCGGATTTATCGCCATTTGAGCGAGCAATTCAAGCAGTATTGCTTAGCCAATACCGCCGAAAGATATTTGAAAAGCATAAGCAGCTTATCAAACCCGTGATTTTATTTAAATCCAAGAGGATCAAAGATAGCCAGTCATTTTTTGAAGAGTTCAAGCAAGGCATTAAAGGTCTTACGCCACCAATGCTTGACTCATTAAGGAAGCGCACAGATGAACCAACCATATCAAAGATTTTTTCGTATCTGAATGATAACAATATTTCTCTGGAAAACTTAATTTCTGAATTGAAAGAGGATTTTTCAGAAGAAAAGCTAATCTCCGTCAACAGTAAAGAGGAGAGCGAAGCCAAACAGCTTGCGGTTAATTCTTTAGAAAGCAATGAATATAGAGCAGTCTTTGCCGTAGACAAGTTAAATGAAGGGTGGGATGTTCTCAACCTTTTCGACATAGTGCGTCTTTACGATACTCGTGACGGAAAAGCTGGGAAGGTTGGCAAAACGACCATGAGCGAGGCTCAGCTCATTGGGCGCGGTGCTAGATATTGCCCATTTAAAATATCACCTGAGCAGCCGCTGTTTGAGCGCAAGTTTGACTCAGATTTGGAAAACGAAATCCGAATTTGCGAAGAACTGTTTTACCACAGTGCGTACAACCCAAAATATATTCAGGAGCTTAATACGGCCTTGCAGGAAATAGGCATGAAAGCAAAAGATACAAGAGAGCGTAAAGTCAGCCTAAAAGAGTCATTTAAAAATACACCTTTATATAAGGCTGGGCACATTTATTTGAATCAACGTATTAAATACAGCAGGCAGGATATTGTTGGCTTAGAGAGCAGTATTATTAACCAAACACATAAGGTCTCCTTGCGGACTGGATATACAAAGAGCCTTGTGGCGTTTGACTCTATAGTGAATGATTCAGGTGCTGCGAAAAAAAGTAAGGATTATTACATCTCTGAGTTTGGTCTTGCTGTTATTAGAAAGGCAATTCAACGTTTGGAGTTTTATGAGTTTTCTAACCTTAAAAAATATTTGCCTAACCTGAAGTCTATCAATGAATTTATCGTTAGCGAAAGCTATCTTGGGAAAATTAAAGTCGAAATAACAGGGCTAGAAGATGAGGTATTAAATTTAAGTGCCGATTGCCAACTAGATGCAGTCATACAAATACTCGAAGCCATATCAGATGTCATAGCCTCTGATAAAATCGAATACAAAGGCTCTAAAAAATTCGAGCCTCAAATGATGAAGTCTGTATTTACCGATAAGACTCTCAATTTTATGCTTGATGATGGCGGCGACAAAGAGTTTGGTCGCTCAATGAGCGATGCAACTGAGACGGCAGACCATTTGCATTTAGATTTGAGCACAAAAGCGTGGTTTGTATTCAATGATTGCTTTGGTACATCCGAAGAAAAGCTTTTGATTAAATATATTGATAAGCGATATAACGACTTAGCCAAAGTCTATTCAGAAGCATACTTAATTCGCAATGAAAAACATTTCAAGGTGTATGCGTTTGAGGATGGCAGGGCATTTGAACCTGACTTTGTGCTTTACCTAATTGGTAAAGAAGAAAAAGACACTATGCACTACCAAGTCTTTATAGAGCCGAAAGGTTCACACTTGCTTAAAGCTGACGAGTGGAAAGAAAAATTTCTTATGAGCATCAAAGATAGCTTTGAGGTAGAGCAATTATTTTCAAACAAAAAATACGTTGTTTGGGGGCTGCCGTTCTATAACTACGCCGAACGTATGCCTGAATTTGAGGAAGGTTTTAACGAGCTAATAGCGTAAAAACCTGTGCGCGAACAAAAAGTCGCATAAGCTTTTGATTTTAAAAGGTTTGTGCGGCTGCTACATAATTCCGAAAATAAGCATTGATGCATTATCTATTTGAATCCAATTATCAGAGGAAAATACAAATGGAAAAAATAATTGAACTTGTTTTTAGTCTTGGCTTGTTTGTGAATGCTGCTTTATTTATACCTCAAGGTATACGTATTCTAATAAAAAAGGACGCCAAAGAAATTTCTTTCATTACTTTTTTTGGTTTTCTGCTTATACAACTTTCGACAGTATTACATGGCTATATAAAAAAAGATCACCTGCTGGCCTTCGGAACACTGGCTAGCATGATTACCTGTGGATGGGTAGTTTTACTGGTGCTTTATTACAGGCTGAAAAAACGAGGTGAA
>JBIIEG010000007.1:0-12829 GCA_044237955.1 Gammaproteobacteria bacterium | reverse complement strand
TAGCTTAAGTTTCCCTTATTTTTTACCGTTTTAATACACCATGCCCTCAACGATCACCGAACGCCTACATCAAGGCAGCATCATCGCCTATCCCACCGAAGCCGTGTATGGATTAGGCTGCGATCCACTCAATGAATCTGCTGTTTTACGTTTGCTGAATTTAAAAAAACGCAATGTGAATAAAGGACTGATATTGATTGCAGCAAACGTGGAACAAATTATGCCGTATATAAATACCACGCATATTCCACCCGATCGCATGCAACAGATATTAGCGAGTTGGCCTGGGCCTTTTACCTGGGTATTTCCTGCTACTGAAAAAGTACCGCGTTGGATTTGCGGCGAACATGCTACGGTTGCAGTACGTGTGACGGCGCATCCTGTTGCCAACGCATTGTGTGTTGAATTTGGTCGTCCGTTAGTTTCCACCAGCGCGAATGTGTCCGATCAATTGCCCGCTAAAACTAAGCATGAAGTGCAAAAAATATTTCCCGAAGGCATTGCGTTTATTGTAGAAGGGGGTGTAGGCAATTCTGAAAAACCAACTGAAATTCGAGATGCAAGAGATGGTGCACTCATAAGAGAATAATTGTATGCCAAGCTATACTGCTGTTCTTAAAAAAATGCCTGCGGTACTAGAAAATCCTGTTCAATATACTTTAGTGTTGGATGATACAAACATCCCACTAAACTCTTTACTGGGCCAAAAAATTCAACTGCATTACACAGGTAATATTTATTGCATGCATTGCAATAGAAAAACAGCGAAGAGTTTTCAGCAGGGTTATTGTTTTCCTTGTTATCGACGCTTTTTAGAATGCGGGCTTTGCATCATTCATCCTGAAAAATGTCGTTATTATGAAGGCATTTGTAAAGCGGATGATTGGGCGCACGCACATTGTGTACAACCGCATGTAGTGTATTTGGCAAACTCTTCTGGTTTAAAAGTGGGCATCACGCGCGAGCATCATTTTCAAACGCGCTGGATCGATCAAGGCGCAACGCAAGGATTGGTTATTTTTAAAGTACAAAATAGACACCAGGCAGGATTGGTGGAAGTTGCGCTTAAACAATTTGTTGCCGATAAAACCAATTGGCAGGCGATGTTGAAAGCAGATAATCATGCGCTAGACCTAATCGCTAAACGCGATGAGATTTTGCTGCAAAGCAAATCAGCAATGTCTGATTTTATGGAGAAATTTCCAGGTGATATTCAATCTGCGGCAGATACAACCATCACTGATATCCGTTATCCGGTATTGCGCTATCCTGTGAAAATAACTGCCTTTAATTTAGATAAAAACCCCTTAGTAGAAGGGATACTGCAAGGTATTAAGGGGCAGTATTTATTGCTGGATACGGGTGTTATTTCTGTGCGTAAGTTTGGGGGGTATCAGGTAGAGTGGGGGGCATCCTGATATTGCCGCTCGCTATTGGACGTTTATACCGCTCGCCTTTCAAGACAAGTATTTATCGCACGATATGCCGTTTTTTACTTGTAAAAAACGTCAAAACTGACGTTTTATGCAAGAATAGACCAGACTCACACGTCTTTAAGCACACCACCGCGTTGCGACTTCTTTTTAGCGTGATGCTTTTTGCTGGTCAAACGTCGCTCTTTAGATGCCAGCGTTGGCTTGCTTTTTTTACGTTTTTTGGGCGCAGTAGCTGCACGCAAAATCCAGGCTTCCAAACGATTCAGCGCATCTTGTTTGTTACCCTCTTGTGTGCGATAACGGCTTGCTTTGATGAGTAACTCGCCTTGTGAGGTGAGTTTTTTGCCGACCAATGCTAATAAACGTGTTCGTACGCTGTCTGGCAATGAAGTAGAAGTCATGATGTTAAAGCGTAGTAGCGCAGCAGTAGCTACTTTATTCACATTTTGTCCGCCAGGTCCTGGCGAGCAAATAAAGCTGAAATTGAGTTCAGCCGCTTTTAGTGAAATGTAGGGGGTTATTTCGTAACTATTCACGGCTGGCGCACTTGATATTTTTTTATTTTTTATGCTTTTTTTCTCCTCTCCTTTCTTTGGGAGAGGGTGATTTAGATTTGTAGGTTGGGTTGAGTGTTTTTCGAAGCCCAACAGAGAGGCTTAGCATGCATGTTTTGGGCTTCATACAAACCATTCAGCCCAACCTACTTTTAATGATTGCCCTCTCCCAGAAAAATGGGAGAGGAGAAAAAAAACATATGCAACAAAACACACCTTCCAAAATAAAAGCACTACTTACCATCCGCGAACTCGGGCTTTGCGACTACGAGCAAACCTGGCAGCGCATGATAGCATTGACAGATACGCGTACTGAAAATACCCCCGATGAGCTATGGTTGCTGGAGCATCCACCTGTTTTTACGCAAGGGCTCGCCGGAAAAGCAGAGCATGTCCTAAACCCTGGCGATATTCCCGTTATACAAGCAGATCGGGGTGGGCAGGTGACTTATCACGGCCCGGGTCAATTGGTGGCTTATTTACTCTTTGATTTGAGGCGCTTACATATCGGTATCCGCCAAATGGTACGCTCGTTAGAACAGTCCATCGTTGATCTGTTGGCTGAATATGCAATTACAGCAAACGGTCGTTGCGATGCGCCGGGGGTCTATGTGAGCGATACTAAAATCTGCTCTATTGGCTTACGCGTGCGAAAAGGCTGCAGCTATCATGGCATTGCTCTCAATGTAGCCATGGATTTAACGCCTTTTTCTCGCATCAATCCCTGTGGTTTTAAGCAGTTACAGATGGCGCAGATAAAGCAGTGGGTGCCGACAATCACTGTACAGGATGTGATGCCGTTATTGGTTAAGCACATCCATCGGAATTTTGGGTATAATCTGCTGCCTCACATTCCTCATTGCGAGTAGACTACCCACCCTGCGGCCCTCATCCCACCCATTAGCCGTCATCCCGTGGACGGTTTGACGGCTAACAGGCGACGACTAATGGAGGGATGACGGGCTGGCGCCCACAAAACCGGACATTATTTCATGAGCCTTTCTACAGACACCCCTGGCAAACAACGCGCTGCTGATAAACTAGCGCGCATTCCCATTAAAATTGTGGCTTCAGAACCCCTGCGTAAACCCGATTGGTTGCGTATCAAACTACCCAATAATAATAAAATCAGCGAACTAAAAAGCTTATTGCGTGAAAATCGTTTGGTCACGGTATGCGAAGAAGCCTCATGTCCTAACCTGGCAGAATGTTTCAGTCATGGTACGGCAACTTTTATGATCATGGGCGATAAATGCACACGGCGCTGCAGCTTTTGTGATGTCGCGCATGGTCGACCTGACCCGCTCGATGCCAGTGAGCCTGAAAAATTAGCAGAAACAGTCAAGACGATGGGATTGAAATATGTGGTCATTACATCGGTCGATAGAGATGATTTACGCGATGGCGGTGCTGCACATTTCGTGGCGTGTGTGAATGCGGTACGCGAAAAAAATCCGGGCATTAAAATTGAAGTGCTCGTACCTGATTTTCGCGGACGTATGGAAAAAGCACTCGATGCCTTAACACAAGCACCCGTTGAAGTCTTTAATCACAATATTGAAACTGTGCCCCGTTTATACAAACAAGCACGTCCTGGTTCTGATTACGCGTGGTCTTTAAAATTACTGCAAGAATATAAAATACGTTTTCCTAATACGCCGACCAAATCAGGTGTGATGCTAGGTTTAGGTGAAACGCTGGAAGAGGTCGCAGAAACCCTAAAAGATTTACGTGCTCATCAAGTCGATGGATTAACGCTCGGACAATACCTCGCGCCGAGCCGACATCACATGCCCGTTGCGCGTTATGTCACACCCGCAGAATTCGATCAGCTGCGTGTATTAGCGGAGCAATTGGGTTTTACGCATGTCGCGAGCGGTCCCTTGGTGCGATCTTCTTATCATGCAGATAGGCAAGCTGCGGGTGAGAGCGTTACCTAAAAACACGCCCTAAAAACGGATCTGCGCACCAATGGAATCACTCAGTCTATCTCATCTCCATACCTTAATTGCTTATCTCCACGCACATCCACACATCGGTGGACTCATCACCTTCGGCATTGCTTTTATAGAATCGCTGGCACTGATCGGCGGACTCATTCCAGGCTCGGTCACCATGACTGCTATTGGCGCACTCATTGGTTCAGGCGCTATGCCAATGGTGCCAACGATGCTATGGGCAATTTTTGGTGCGTTTGCGGGTGATTTTCTGAGCTACGGTTTAGGCGCTTATTACAACGTGCGACTCAAAAATATGTGGCCATTTCGTAAGCATCCACAATGGCTGCAGATGGGACAAGATTTTTTTAGCAAGCATGGTGGCAAAAGTGTATTGATCGGTCGATTCTTTGGACCCGTACGCAGTTTAGTACCACTCATTGCTGGTCTTATGCACATGACGATGTTGCGCTTTATTTTATCCGCATTGGTTGCCGCCATATTGTGGTCGGTACTCTATATTTTGCCAGGGATTATCGTCGGTGCTTTATCTCTCGAACTGCCCCCCGCTGCCGCAACTAAATTTATTTTAACGGTACTTGGCATCGTCGCTTTTGGGTGGATCATACTTCTATTATTGCATCTGTTTTTCAAAACGATTGTACGATTAGCCGATCGTGCGATGGATTGTATTTGGCAATGGTTAGAACAACATCGTGCCACACGTTGGTTAACAACATTCTTGAGTGATTCTAGCAAAGCAAATCAACATCGCCAGTTAACGCTAGCCGCATTTGGATTGTTTTGCGTAGGACTGTTTTTGTACTTGTTTTATTGCATGGTCACGCATACACATCTTGCACATCTAAACGAGCCTACATTTGAATTGTTGCGATCGTTGCGTACGCGCGTGGGCGATGACCTCATGTTGGCCGCAACATTGTTAGGCAATAAATATGTACAACTGACTGCGGGTATACTGATTTTTGCATGGTTATTTTTAAAGCGTTATCGTTGGGCTGCCTGGCATTGGTTCAGTGTCATTGTTCTAAGCGCAGGAACCTCACAAGCGCTTAAATTGCTTTATTACTCACCGCGTCCCACAGGGTTGTTGAATCCGCAACTGACTTCTTCTTTTCCCAGCGGTCACACCATCTTAGCTACCGCATTGTTTAGTTTTTTAGCGATGTTGCTGACACATCATTTGCCAGCAGAGCGTCGTAAAACACCTTTCTTGGTTGCCAGTTTTTTTATTATCGTCGTCGCACTATCACGTATTTATTTAGGCACACATTGGCTGGTTGATGTGCTCGCGAGTTTGTTTTTAGGTTTAGGTTGTGCTGTGTTAGTGAACTTATCTTATTTGCGTCGGGAATCTAAACCACTCCCTGTTGTGAGTGTTGCTTCAGTATCTGTGAGTATTTTTTTAGTATTGTGGTTAAGTTATGGCGTGATGGCATTTCATAAACAACAAGAAGACAATACGTTATATTGGCCTACCGTCACGCTCGATACAGCCACTTGGTGGAAAGTGCCTCATCCAGAAACACCGCTGTTTATACTCTCTCGTTTAGGCAAACCTGAAGCCGCTTTGAATGTGCAGTGGTTAGATTCTCTGGATCATATCCGCAAGACATTGATCACAGGAGGTTGGCAGGAGCATTCTGTGAGTTTAAATTGGAAGGGTAGTTTGAATCGTTTATCTCCCACAGCCAATCCACAACATTTACCGGTTTGGCCTGCGCTGTATCAAAATGCATCACCTGTGTTGATGATGACCAAACAAGAACCAGGACATCCCCCACTTTATTTTGTGCTATGGAAATCGAATATTACGCTCTCAGATAGCAACCAAACATTGTGGGTAGGCAGTGTGCACTACTTAATTCCACGGCCGAAAAAAAATGTGCTCAACCTCACGCCTGAGCAAAATTATCAGTTATACAATGATGCAATGTTAATTTTTAGATCCAGCCTGCATGAGGTTATCTGGCAAGAATGGACTATTCCAGAGAACGATCAACCGCCTGTGATGCATGCTTTAAACTGGAATGGAAAATTGTTACTGATAAAACCCATTAGCCGTCCAAGGGATGACGGCTAGCGGGGCCTTTTTCTTTCTAATCGCTAATCACCAAGAATCATGACAAAACAAAATCACATCTACGGCCTACACGCCATCACCGCTTTACTGCGCCAAACACCTGAAAGAGTCAAACAACTTTTTTTGCAGGCAGGAAAACCAGAAGCGCGTTTAAAAGAATTATTAACGTTAGCACATGCAGCAAATATCAAAATACAAAATGTCTCAAAAGATATGTTGGATCAGCTAGCAGAAAATGGCGTACATCAAGGCATCGTAGCCCACCTGGTCACAAAACAGAAATATACGGAAGCAGAATTGCCAGAATTATTAGACGCACTAACTGAACCGCCTTTTTTGCTCGTATTAGATGGCGTACAAGACCCACATAACTTAGGCGCTTGTTTGCGCTCTGCGAACGCAGCAGGTGTACATGCAGTGATTGTGCCTAAAGATAAAGCAGCTTCTTTAACACCCGTTGTTTATAAAGCTGCCAGTGGCGCAGCTGACATCACACCATTTATTCCTGTCACCAATTTAGTACGCACACTGAATCAACTTAAAGAGCGTGGTATTTGGATATATGGCGCCAGCGATGCTGCAAAAAAAAATATTTATGATGCCGATTTAAAAGGTGCTATTGCTTGGGTATTAGGTGCAGAAGGTGAAGGATTAAGGCGCTTAACGCGTGATACCTGCGATGAATTATTTTCGATTCCCATGCATGGCATGGTTTCCAGTTTAAATGTATCCGTCGCAACGGGCGTTTGTTTGTTTGAAGCGGTAAGGCAGAGAAGTTAAGCTACTTGTATTGCAACGCCATTTCATCAATCAACAACACCTCTTAAGGAAACGCTATGCAAACAGCAATGTCCCCCTTTAATGCGCCAACAAAAAACGCTAAATATCTGATTTGGAATAACAAAGGTGGCGTCGGTAAAACATTTTTGACATACATGCTTTCAGTGGAATACGCCATCGCACATCCTGACGAGGATGTGGTCGTTATTGATGCGTGCCCTCAATCGAATGTTTCTGAAATGATTTTAGGTGGAAATGGCGCAGGTGAAGAAAATCTTTCAAAATTTCGAGACAACAATTTAACCATTGCAGGGTATATCAAGGATAGATACGAACGATCAAAATCAGCAAAACTAGGAACAGAGGTCGGCTATTTTGTTAAGGCATGCGAATCAAACGAAAAAATGCCTGAAAACCTATTTTTACTACCAGGAGATGTAGACTTAGATATTTGTTCGACGATCATAAACTACTTAGGCGCAGCACCTCAAAGAGGCGCATGGAAAAAAAGCAGACTTTTGTTAAATGATCTTGTCGAATCATTTGAGCAGCAAAAAAAAACTAAGATTAGAAAGCAAGTATTCTTTATCGATTGTAACCCAAGTTTTGCCAGTTACACTGAAATGGCCGTCTTATCCTCTGATAGCGTGATTGTGCCCTGCACTGCTGATGCTGCCTCCCTGCGCGGAATTATCAATTTGTTTAAATTGATTTATGGCATCACTTTGTCAGCATCTGACAAGCTAGAGGAAGACTTATTCATGGTGTTTAATTCAAATGCCAAAGAAAACGGACTCCCGCTCCCTTTGATCCATTCGTTTGTTGTAAACAGATCAAGATCATACTTAAAAGATGCTGCTAAAGCATTCCAGTCGCATGTCGATAAAATAGGTCAGTTGGCAAAAACGGTGCAAAAAACGCACCCAGATATTTTTTTAGACGCTCAGCACGAGAAAGTTTTCAATGTAAAAGATGGCAACACACTCACATCCATTATAAATCATGAGGGAATTCCGTTGAGCAAATTGCGGCAAGGAAAATATGTTATTTATGATGAGGAAACACAAGCTAACAATTCCCAGATTAAACCCCTTCTTGATGATTTGAAAAAAATAATGACAACGCTTTGATTGAGACCACCTTCCTTTCTTCAATGAAAGGAAGGCTTAAACACCATCAAATAAAATATAACCACCATGGCTGGAAACGCCAGCGATCCTAATGCTATCCACCATTTATCCATACGCCAATAATGTGCTGACAATGTGGTGTTCGTTTCTAACGCTATTTTTGCCATATCACGCATTTTCATTTGTATCCACACAACAGGTAACCAACAAGCCCCTGTGAAAAAATAAAGTATCAGTGAAAATATGACCCAGCCCTGCGTGAGTGAATAACCTAACAAATGAATCAGCCATAAGCCCGTGACAAGCTGAATGATGGCAGCAGGCGTTGTGAATAACCAATCCGCAATCACCACATGTCGTGTGGCAAAATAGATACCTGCAATTTCTTTGCGCCGATTCGCCATGAACATATAGAACGCGCTACCAATACCCGTACCGAATAAAATGGTTGAGCTTAAGATGTGAATCCATTTCAATATTAGATAAGCCATTTTGAAATACCTCATAACACCAGAGTACTAGTAGCGTTGTCGCACTAACTTTGCCTATTAAAAGTAGTATTGTCATTCCCGCGAAGGCGGCAACCCATCCACAGCATGGCAGCAAGAACATGGATAGGTTCCCGCCTTCGCGGGAATGACAAGCCTTTTTTTAGAGCGCAAGTACCAGTCAAAGTTAGTACGATGACCTACCAGTATATCATCCGAAAATAATAATATGACTCCCGAACCTATTTTTAAATCTATTTTTGCAGAAGAGTGGAAAAACTTGCCACCTGTGATGCATAAACATTATGCCAATCGTCCATTCAGTCATGATGTAGTAACTGCAACAGGCACAATGAAAGTAGAAATATTTTGGCTTGCACGTTTGTTCTCTCCATTCATGCGTATCGCAGGCGTATTAGTCCCTTATGCAGGTAAAAATATTCCCGTTACCGTGCGTTTTCGCAGTGAGCCGAACACAAATACCTATACGCTTGATCGTGTGTTTCATTTTTCAGGCAAAGCACCTTATCATTTCTGTTCACGCATGTTGCCTTTAGAAGATAATACGATCATAGAACTGATGAAAACAGTTGTCGGCTGGCATGCGAGCTATCGTTATGATGGTAAAAAAATATTGCTTGAACATCGCGGCTATAAAATAAAACTGTTTGGAAAGCTAATTTCCCTTCCGCTTGAATGGTTATTAGGTAAAGGTTATGCGGAAGAAGAGGCATTAAACGATGATACTTTTCGTATGTACATGGACCTTCGCCATCCCTTATTTGGCAAAGTGTATGCGTACAGTGGTGAGTTCTCTATTACGGAGATGTTATTAGATGAATAGCGTTATGATTTTAGGTGGCTGTGGTAATTTCGGCAAACGTATTAGCACAGCGCTGATTAAAAAAAATATTCCTGTCATTATTGCGGGTAGAAATAAAGAAAAATTAGAACGCTTTGCAGCTACATTTACTGGCGCATCAATCAATATTGCTGTATTTGACGCAAAATATGCATTAGCCACTCAGTTAACAACATCAAAACCCAGTGTGGTCATTAACACATGTGGGCCCTTTCAAAATAGTAATTACGATATAGCGCGGATTTGTGTTGAGCACAGCGTGCATTATATTGATATCGCCGATGCTCGAGATTTTGTCACAGGTATCGTTGAACTAGATACGCTAGCTAAAGAAAATAACGTCAGCATTATTAGTGGCGCAAGCACTGTACCCGGATTATCTTCTGCAGTGATCGAACATTATCGCGATAAATTCTCCATCATTGATTCACTTGTTTTTGGTATCACCCCCGGACAAAAAGCCGAACGCGGTCTTGCCACAACACAAGCGATTTTAAGTTATGTCGGCAAACCACTGAAACCCTTTGCAGGCAGCCAAAAAACGCGTTATGGCTGGCAAGATATTTACAGACAAAACTACCCTGAAATTGGCAAACGCTGGATGGCGAATTGTGATATTCCCGATCTTGATTTGTTGCCAGCACACTATAATATTCGCACGATTCATTTTTCCGCAGGCATGGAGCTTGGATGGATGCATTTGGGATTATGGTTTTTTTCGTGGTTAGTGCGCGCAGGATTACCGCTTCGTTTATCTACACATGCTGAAATGCTCTTAAAAATAAGCAATTGGTTTAATCTATTTGGTAGCGCCGATGGAGGAATGCATGTGATTCTTCGGGGGAAAGATCAAGCAGGCGCACCACTTGAAAAAAAATGGTTCATCATTGCCAAAGCGGGGGACGGCCCACAAATTCCCTGCGTGCCTGCAATTTTACTGGCGGAAAAATTAGTTGTAGGGAAAATGATTAAACCCGGCGCTTATCCTTGCGTGGGTTTGATTTCTTTGGAAGAGTATGTCGCAGCGCTGAAAGAATTTAATATCCAATAAATAGTTCTCCAGCAATTCCCGCCGCCCCGTCTCTCAACGCACTTAACATTTTCTATGAAAAAAACCACCGGCACACTCTATCTGGTCGCAACGCCCATCGGTAATCGAGAAGACATCACGCTGCGTGCGCTGCGTATATTACGTGAGGTAAATCTCATCGCTGCAGAAGATACACGGCACAGCAAATCGTTATTGCAACACTACGACATTACAACGCCACTGATTTCTTTGCATGAATTTAATGAAACAGCACGTATTCCTTTACTGCTCGATCGTATTCGACAGGGCGAAGAGATTGCACTGATCAGCGATGCGGGCACCCCTTTAATCAGCGATCCTGGCTATTTGCTTGTAAAAAGCGCGCATGAGTCGGGTATTCAGGTAACTCCCATACCAGGTGCTTGCGCTGCGATTGCTGCATTATGCGCATCAGGCTTACCTACTGATCATTTTATTTTTGAAGGATTTTTTCCATCCCAAAAAAGTGAACGCAATCATCGCTTGGAATCATTGAAACAAGAATCACGCACGCTGATTTTTTATGAAGCGCCACATCGTATCGCGAGTTGTGTGCAAGCAATTGCCGATATATTAGGCGCAGATCGAGAAATTGTGTTGGCCAAAGAATTAACAAAAACATTTGAGACTTTTGTACATGACACCGCGCAAGCAGCAATTAATTGGTTGCAAAATGATACGAATCATCAAAAAGGGGAGTTTGTGGTATTGATACGAGGCGCTATTATAGAAAAACAGCAAGATGTATCAGAAGATACCTTGCGTATTTTAAATATACTCAGCGAGCATTTACCGCAACGACAAGCCGTAGAATTAACTGCGAAAATTACAGGTGAAAAGAAAAATGCGTTGAAGATGCTTTGTTTTAAAAAATAACGATCAATGATAGTTAAATCTTATAATCAAAACAACACAATGAATCTACAATCCATTAAATATCTTGCGGCTTTATCCACTCACCAACATTTCGGCAAAGCAGCGGCTGCATGCTGTGTGAGTCAACCCACGCTCAGCATGCAAATCAAAAAGCTAGAAGAAGAGCTGAATGTACAACTACTGGAGCGCACAAATAAATCTGTCACAGTCACAGAGATTGGAAAAATAATGGCTGAACATGCAAATACTATTTTGCATGAGATACGCACCATGCAAGAAACAGCTAAAACACTTTCTGATCCAGAGAGCGGGTCTATACGCCTCGGCATTATTCCGACATTAGCGCCTTATTTGTTGCCACACATCATGCCTGTGCTGACACGGACCTTTCCTCGCTTAACCTATTATTTATTTGAAGAAAAAACGGTGCATTTATTAGAGAAAATAAAGAAGACAGAATTAGATTGTCTTATTCTGGCTTTACCCGTGCTGGAAAAAAATTTGATTGCTTCACCTTTATTTAAAGAGGAATTTTTATTGGCCATTCCATCAAATCATCGCTTATCTAAAAACAAGAAAATTAATTCAACCGCTTTGCGTGATGAAAATATACTTTTATTGGAAGAAGGACATTGTCTGCGAGATCAAGCATTAGATGTTTGTGCGCACAAGCATGCAACAGAGGATAAAAATTTTCGAGCCACGAGCTTGGAAACATTGCGCCAAATCGTGCAAAATGGCATGGGCATAACGCTTATGCCTAAATTAGCTTGTGAGAAAAATAAAAAAATCAGCTATATGAAATTTTCTGCTAATCCACCATTTCGTCAATTAGGTTTGGTGTGGAGAAATAAAACGCCTAGGGATAATTTGTTTAATCAGATGTCGAAGGTGATTTGTGGCGTGATGCGTCCCATCACATCATTCAAAAATAGTAGCTAGCTTGGCTAGCACTTCCTCCCTATTTACGGTGCTTTAACCTAAATTCAGCAGTTAGAACCTACTAAAATGGCCTACTGCACTGAATTTAGGTTTAAAAAATTGACGACTAATGGGGACCAGGGACCGACTGCACACTGTCTTGTAATTCCAAAAACTTGCGGCGAAAATTTAATGGTTTATCAATGCCAGGAATGATGGCTTGCGGATTACCAGCACCTGTCACCACAATATCACCGAAATTAAAAATCCTGCCGACAAAACCTTGTCGCACCTGGATGGTTTCCACTTTAAGTAACGATATTTCAACCGTGGTTCTGCGGATGAAACCAAATTTAGCAATCACACGCTTGTTGGTGAGCGCAAGCTCTGTTGAAAAATACTCCATCGCGGCAGCAATGAGGAATAACAACCCAAAACCAAATACGGGTAATAACAATATGCCGATGGTGATAGGCATCAGCAAAGCCCATAGGTTGATTTTTTCAATCAGGATTATCTCTTCTTTAGGCAATAAATTGTCTTGGACGTAGGACATTTTTTCTCCATTGAGTGATTTCAGTAACCATTCGTTAAAACGCTTGGGAATCTTGTCTTATCAAGATGATTGTTTGCGTGTATCTGTCCCTCAGCAGGAAGATAGATTATGCCATA
>JBIIEG010000126.1:0-3575 GCA_044237955.1 Gammaproteobacteria bacterium | reverse complement strand
ATCATCAAAGATCTCTTGGTGGAAATGTCACCCGCTTTGGAGGAACAAAGTTTGGGGCGCGATGGTGATGATCTTTATTGGGGCGATCGCAAGCTCTCCATCAGTATTGCTTCTCAAAGTGCTGTTTCAACCATGGTCCATTTTGCGGTGAACATCACCAATGCCGGAACGCCTGTCAGAACGTGTGCGCTTGAAGATTTGGGTGTTGACCCAAAAGAGTTTGCGGATGCGGCCATGGATGCTTTGGCACTTGAGTGGGCATCTGTGCTCAAAGCCACACGTAAAGTTCGGCCACTCTAAAGCAAATCCATGGCCGAAAAAAAAGGTTTGTGACTGAGTTAAGTGATTAAAAATACAGCACTCTACGCAGGCAGTTAAGTCGCTATGAGATAAAAAAATCTTGCTCTCGCCAAGATTATTTCATAGCTTGGCTAAATCGTTCATCAATGCGTCCGTAGCTCAGTTGGATAGAGTACCTGGCTTCGAACCAGGGTGTCGGGAGTTCGAGTCTCTCTGGGCGCGCCAAATTAAGAAACAGCTTAAAACTATTTTATTGTAAGGTGTCAGATCATGGCACAACTCGAACTGCCGACTTTTGCGTAGCAAAAGGGCGGGAGTTTGACAAAACGGCAGGATAGCCGTTTTTGACGCCGAAGGCGCCCGAAGGGCGAGGGACATGGATGTCCCGAGTCAGTCTCTCTGGGCGCGCCAAACAAGAAAACAGGTAACAGCCCCCAGGTACTTCAAGAAGCCAGGGCCTCTCATAAGCAAACCTTTAAAAACATGGATGTTTTTAGAGAGCCTACATGGATGTATTTACGGCGTGTTTGCGTTGAGAGGCCCTGGCTTCTTGAAGTGCCTGGGGAGTGACAAAAACAAAAAAGGAAACTCCCATGTTCCACGGCAGCATAGTCGCACTAGTCACCCCCATGCAGGCTGATGGCGTTATCGACATCGAAAGCCTGCGCAAACTCGTTGAATGGCATATCGACCAAGGTACCGACGCCATCGGCGTACTGGGCACCACAGGCGAAGCACCTACCATCGACCCTGTCGAGCGCAAACTGGTCATTCAGCAAGCAGTAGAACAAGCCAAAGGTCGCGTACCCATTATTGCAGGTACAGGCACTTATGCCACAGACTCGACCATTCAACTGACGCGCGACGCCATGGAATCAGGCGCAGACGCCTGTTTACTCATCACACCCTATTGCAACAAACCCACCCAAGAAGGACTCTATCAACACTTCAAAGCGGTGGCAGCAGCCGTCCCCATTCCACAAATACTTTATAACGTCCCCTCCCGAACAGCCTGTGATTTAAAACCCAGCACGGTTGCCCACCTCGCAACCATTTCGAACATTATCGGTATCAAAGAAGCAACGGGTGATGTCAGTCGTGTGCAGGAAATTTTAACGCTCACAGCAGGACACAGCTTAGATTTGTACAGCGGCGATGATGAAACCTGTATTGATTTTATGTTGGCAGGTGGGCGCGGCGTTATCTCAGTGACTGCCAATGTCACACCCCGATTGATGCATCATTTATGCACGACTGCGCTAGCAGGGCGCGTAGCAGAAGCGCGGGAAATAGATCGCAAATTAGCTAACCTCCACAAACAAATGTTTGTAGAGACCAATCCAATCCCCGCTAAATGGGCACTGCAACAAATGGGCATGATCCCTGAGGGCATTCGCTTACCCCTGACACCGCTATCAGAATGCTGTCATGCTTCACTAAGAGAAGCGATGATCCAGGCGGGCGTATCATTATATTAAACTGATGGAAAAGACTTCTATGCGTACATTAAAAATAGCTTTATTGATTCTGTTAACTACCCTGTTTTCTGCCTGTTCTACTTTTTCGACGGATGATAAATACACGCACCAAAAAATAGAGCAAATCCCGGTTGAGTCACAAGCCAACGAAGCAGCAGATAAAACAGCCGCCACCGAAACGCCGACACCTGCACCTACGATTGTTGAATCACAGAACGCTGCAGTTGCCACCGCTTTAGCAAATCCATCAACCACACAATCATCCACCACGACAATAACCACTATGACTGCAGCCCCTGTTGCTGCACCTAAGCCTTCAATTGCAGAGGCTGTGAACGTCGGTGGTCAATTAGGTTTATCCATTAATTTGCCCTATCAGCAAGTCTGGACACAAACCAAAAAAGCATTGCCACAAGCAGGTTATCCCATCATGGAACAAGACAATACACTCGGCACTTATTACATTTTAGATAAAGTAAGTACAGGCGGTGTCATCAAACGTGATACACCTATCTATCAATTACATCTGAAAAAAACGAATGACAATAAAACCGTGATCACCCTCAGTAATGCACAAAATCAAGCGGCCAGCACATCGGTTGCTGAACGAGTTCTCAATACACTCAAAGATAAATTTCCATCATGAATCTGATTAAAGACACTGATTTTAAAAACTTAGGTGAAAAAAAAACAGGGAAAGTACGAGATATTTACATACAAAAAGACAAGATCATCTTAATCTCAACGGACAGACACACCTCTTTTGATCGTCTCATTGCACACATTCCACACAAAGGCCAAGTACTCAATCAAATCAGCGCCTTCTGGTTTGAACACACAAAAGACATTGTGCAAAACCATGTGTTGAATGTCGTTGATCCCAATGTATTGATTGCAAAAAAATGTCGCCCACTGCCCATCGAAGTGATTGTGCGAGGTTACATGACAGGCGTGACGGATACATCACTGTGGACACATTACGAAAAAGGTCAAAGAGATTTCGGTGGTTTTATCTTGCGAGATCACATCAAAAAAAATGAACAATTAGACACACCTGTTTTAACGCCGACCACAAAATCAGATGCGCATGATATACCGCTCACGCCAGAAGATATTGTTCGTGAAAACATAGTGTCGCAAGCGTTATGGAATGAAATCGCAGACAAAGCGATTAAATTGTTTCAACGCGGACAAGAAATTGCCCAAAAAGTAGGGCTTATTTTAGTCGACACGAAATATGAATTTGGTATTGATGAAGAGGGCAAGCTCATATTAATTGATGAAATACACACACCAGATTCTTCAAGATATTGGCAAGCACAAAGTTATCTCACACGATTCGCAGTTGGCGAAGAACCGGAATATTTTGATAAAGAATTTCTGCGTCTGTGGTTTAAAGAAAACTGTGATCCTTATAAAGATGCCGTTTTGCCAGAAGCACCAGAAGAAATGATTACCGAACTTTCAAAAAGATATATACATATTTTTGAACAACTGACCAAACAAACATTTGATGCGCAGGATAATCAAAATAGTGTTGAGAGGATGAGGAAAAATTTAAAACCTTATATGACTATGTAGGGGATAAAAAGTTTTATGAAATAGCAAAGCAAGAAAAAACTCGTCATTGCGAGTACACCACCCACCTAAAAGATGGTGGGAAATATGAGAAAAGACCCCACACTAAAGATGGTGGGAAATATGAGAAAAGACCCCACCCTACGGCCGTCATCCCGTGGATGGTTTGACCACGGGATCCAGGTCATAAGTGTTATTCTCATGGTTTGGGTTTTTTTC
>JBIIEG010000125.1:0-3618 GCA_044237955.1 Gammaproteobacteria bacterium | reverse complement strand
TATATCAATCTGCATGGCACGGGTACACAGCTCAACGATACGATGGAGGCGCATTCTATCTATCAATTGTTTGGGGACGCTGTGTATTGCAGTTCAACCAAAGCATTAACGGGACATACATTAGGTGCGGCGGGTGCGATAGAAGCTGCTTTTTTATGGTTGGCTTTAGCGCAAGAGCAAGATGGCACGATCCCCTTGCCGCCACATATTTGGGATGGTGAACTGGATTCTTTATTGCCTGTTATTCGCTTGGCACATAAGGGTGATCGTGCGTCGGCGATCAATCATCGTTTTGCATTGATGAGTAATTCTTTTGCGTTTGGTGGGAGTAATGTGAGTGTTATTTTGAGTAAGGTCAGCGGTTGAAAAATATGAATATCCCTGTTGTTGATTTATTGCCACACAACCCGCCGATGGTTTTTTTAGATCAGATCGAAGCGTATAGGGAAGATTTTATACATACCTCTTTGTGTATCACTGAAAACACATCTTTTTTTGAAAATGGTAGTGTGCCTGCTTATGTAGCGATTGAATACATGGCACAAACGATTGCTGTATGGAATGGTTTAATCGCACGTGAAAAAAATGAAAAGCCAAAAATTGGTTTTTTATTAGGTGCTCGGCGATTGGTGTTGGATGTGCCTGGTTTTAAATTAGGCGATAAATTAGATGTGTATGGTCGGCCGAATTATATGGATGCTGGGATGGCGGCGTTTGATTGTTGGATAGAAATAGAGGGCGTGTGTGTGGCGCATGCGGGATTAAATGTTTTTCAGCCTGATGTTTGATAAAAAATCAGTAATTCATTTTTAAATAATTCTGCTCTCTTAGGTAAACCAACGGTTAAATAGTGTTGCATTTGTTGAATAATCTTTTTTTCAAATGCTTCGTTACGGTTATCTCCTCCTGATAAATTATCTGCGCTTACCGTAAATGTTGATCCTGCTGCTGTTGAGAATATCCACTCTAAGGCTTGTGGTTTAACCTCCACCTGTTCAAAAAGCGCTTGCTGTTCAGCATTGCGGCCATCGGGGTTGTACCAATAACCATAATCTATTTGTGTGCGACGTTCTTTGCTGGCGATACACCAATGTGCAATTTCGTGTAGTGCGCTGGCAAAATAATCGTGTGTGAAAATGATGCGGTTTAGAGAAAAATCTGAGTCGCAGGGCAAATATAATGGTTCTGTACCATGACTGACTAAAATCGTTTTTTCGCTCTCTTCAAATAAGAGATTGAACAGATAAATTAAATCTTGATAATTGTGTGAACGCATTATTTTTTATTTTGAATAACACTAATGACCTGGATCCCGTGGTTAAGTCGTCCACGGGATGACGGGCTGGCGCGAAATGAGGAATTTATAGCATGCCAAACAAAACAGTTTTAGTCACGGGCGCGAGTAGCGGTATCGGCAGAGCGATTGCAATCGAAACAGCTAAAGCCGGTTATCACGTCGTCGTGCATTACGGTAAAAATAAATTAGGTGCTGAAAACACTTTAGCAGAAGTGATTGCAACCGGCATGCAAGGACGCTTACTGTCATTTGATATAACGAATCGCGATGCTTGTCGAGAGGTATTGACTGCAGACATCACAGAACACGGTGCTTATTATGGCGCAGTATTAAATGCAGGCATTGCACAAGACAATGCCTTTCCTGCATTGACGGATGATGAATGGGATACAGTTGTTCATACCAATATCGATGGTTTTTACAATGTATTAAAACCCATCGTGATGCCGATGGTGCAACGTCGCCAACCAGGACGCATTATTACTTTATCTTCCGTTTCAGGCATGATCGGCAATCGCGGCCAGGTGAATTATAGCGCTGCAAAAGCCGGTATTATTGGTGCCACCAAAGCATTGGCCGTTGAATTGGCGAAGCGTCAAATCACGGTAAATTGTGTGGCGCCAGGTGCGATTGAAACGCAGATGGTTGAACATGTTCCTATTGATGAGATGCATAAAATAATTCCCATGCGCCGCTTAGGTCGTCCAGAAGAAGTAGCAGTAACGGTGGTATTTTTATTATCTGCAGGTGCAAGCTACATCACACGTCAGGTTATTTCAGTAAACGGAGGCCTTATATAATGCGTCGTCGAGTGGTTGTTACAGGTATGAGCGGCGTGAGCGCATTGGGTCATGATTGGTCTCACATCAAAGAAAATATGCAGCGTGGTAAAACAGGGACGCGTTATATGCCTGCGTGGGCTGATATAGAGGGTATGAATACCCGATTGGCTGCACCCATACAGCCACTTTCTTTAGAAGGACGTTGGCCACGTAAAAAAATGCGCACGATGGGAACGATTGCGCAGTACGCTGTTTATGCGACTGAAAAAGCTTTGGAAGACGCGGGTTTGATTGAGCATGCGATATTACAGTCAGGGCGTACAGGCGTGGCTTACGGTTCTAGTTTTGGTAGTACTGAACCGATGACAGAATTTGCTGATCTGGTTTTTCATCGCAGTTTAAAAAAACTCACCGCCACCAGTTATATCCGCATGATGGGTCATACCACAGCGGTGAATATCGGTTTGTTCTGGGGTATCAACGGCAGAATTATTCCAACATCCACCGCGTGTACTTCGGGTAGTCTTTCTATTGGTTATGGTACAGAAAACATTCGTTATAGCATGCAGGATGTGATTATCGCAGGGGGTGCTGAAGAACTGTGTCCTTCAATGGCCGCTATTTTTGATACGTTATATGCGACGAGCACCTGTAATCAAACCCCTGAAGCCACACCGCGTCCTTTTGATAAAGATCGTGATGGATTGGTGATTGGTGAAGGGGCTGCGACGTTAATTTTGGAAGAGTATGAGCATGCGAAAGCGCGTGGTGCGACTATGTATGCAGAAGTGGTCGGCTTTGGTACAAATACCGATGGAAATCATGTCACGCAACCAGCAGCAGAAACGATGGAAGTCGCGATGCGTTTGGCGTTGCAGGATGCTGGTTTATCACCTGATGATATTGGTTTTGTGAACGGTCATGGTACAGCAACTGAGTTTGGTGATATTTCTGAGACGATAGCAACGGCTGCGGTTTTTAAAAAAGGTGTGCCTATACATTCTTTAAAAAGTTATTTTGGTCACACGTTGGGTGCTTGTGGTGCGCTTGAAGCGTGGCTGTGTATTGAGATGATGCGCTGTGGCTGGTTTGCACCGACAGTCAATCTTAAAAATGTTGATACGCGATGTGCGTCTTTAGATTATGTGATGAATGAGGGTCGTGCTTTAGAGGTTGAATATGTGATGAGTAATAATTTTGCGTTTGGCGGAATTAATACCAGTGTTATTTTTAAGAGGATGAGTTAGGTATTTGCCTCCCTGTCCTCGTCGTTGCTGAGAAAACCACCCACCTAAAAAATGGTGGGAAGTATGATGAAAGAGCGAGTGTGTTTATTCAACTCGCATTTTCATTCTGAATGAAGTTACGCTTCAATATTGTAAATTTTGGCAACCACTCACGGCATGAACTTTTCGCATTTTGATTCTGAATGAAGTTGCGCTTCAATACTGTAAATTTTGACAACCACTCACAGCACGAACTTTGTCATTCCCGCGAAGGCGGGAACCCATCCCAGTGTGGCAATGATGCGAAGGAAAT
>JBIIEG010000124.1:0-3667 GCA_044237955.1 Gammaproteobacteria bacterium | reverse complement strand
TAGGCTACTCTGTGAAGCAGGACCCCACCGAAGTGACTCAATCAGTTTTTGTTTGAGCGCCGTAGGAATCCTCGTCCTTTAGGGCGGGGAGGATGTCAACTCACCGAGATTGCTGAGGCTGGAACATTTTCATCTGAGCATTGCTCATTCCTATGAGATCCAAAATCTCATTTTGATCCCTTTCAGAAATTATTTTATTAGCTGAGGGTGCTGGACAAAAAGAGGTGTCGGCGCCTTTTGGTATTTCTATTGACCCGGCTGTAAAATCCAATTTGTTTGCAGGGTCGCTTGTAGTTGGATAATTAAATTCTTTTACATTCACGTTAGAAAATATTTTTTCAAAAGAACAACAGATTGACTCCCAGAAACTTTTTTCAAAAAGGCAAAATAGACTGCCCAGCAAGGTTAATACTAAAACAACTAAAAACTCTGCACTTTTCAAAGCCAGAACAATAGGAGGTATGAGCAATAGCCCTGTCAAATCAGAATGACTGTGCTCTCCTTCAGGTAATTTTTTCACTTCATAGGGCTCGTCTGATTTCTGATTGTCTGCAATTTTTTCTTCTTCTGTAGGTACGTCTGATTGCCCATGCTCAATACAAGCAATATCTGTCAGGATCTCCACTGAGCCATCAAAAATGGTGTTTACCGAAGGTGGAATAGCGCCTAATTTATTTGCTGTTAATCCAATACTGATGCCATGTACAAGCAACACAACGGCGCGCAATAAAAACTTTATGAGATTGTTCAGCCAGCGCAATGGGTTAAAAAAGTGATGTAGGTTTCCTTCTGCTTTCTCTTTTAGAAAGGTCGCTTTGAGATCTTTGAAAAATGTTTGGATATGTTCGGGTATTTTGGCGATTTTGCTTTTAAACAATTTTAGGGCAGTGAGCATCTTGCTGGCATTCCAAATGAATGTGGTCAGAAGGGTTGCAACAGCTAATATCCCAATGATCCATCCTACAGAGAGAGGACTTAAAAACCCGATAGATAAGCTATGCACTATCCCCATAGCGCTTGTTTTTCCGTCTGCCAGCCATGTCCAAAAAACACTGGCTGTCACTAAGCCTGCGATACCAAATAAAACTAAGTATAGAAAGAAAGAAGCTTTTTTAGGTTTTGACCACCATTTGCTTAAATTCTCTTTGCTTAAAGTGCCCTCTTGCATGAGTTCCATGAGACTGTCTGAGACAAGCCAAAAAGTTCCAATCGCTGCAAAAATAGTAATGGGCAAGCAAATTGCCCACATGGCTGTGCTGCTGAGGAGGATGGGAAGGTATGGAAAACTTGCTTGAGCGGCGGCTAATACAGCAAAAAATGTGCTCATGCCTGATAAAGCAGCCAATGCTCTAATGAGTCTAACCCCGTTAGTAGAACTTCTTTTTTTTACTTCATTTTCGATGGAATCATGGAATATTGATGATGGTTGATCATGCTCGGCGATGAGATTTGTTTCGGCCTCTTTGACTTTTTCTTTTAATATTTTTTTTTGTTGGGACAACTTCCAACGTTTGCGCGGTTCTAAAATCCAGTCAACTGGTTCAAGCTCGCCTACTGCATGATCTACTTCCTCTAGCGATTTTTTGTCTGCTATATATTGTTTAGCTTCAGGGGAAGCGTTATCTCTTAGCCGTTGAATATGCTGCGTTAATATATCGGTAGCAATAACCGCTCTGAGATAATCTTCCCCTGAGTTAGACCATCTATTCCAACCTCGATTGATACATATGGAATAAACCAAGCCTTCGATAATCACTGCAAATCCAAAGGCTGCAACACCCAAAATAAATTTAGAAATACCAAGCCACGCGGTGTTCACTAAAAATACGCCAGCAAAACTGAGAAATCCTAAGGATAGGGTAGTGCCGATTACGATGAACCATTTGAATATTGTTCCCATCAATTTATTATCTCCTTAAAATAGTGCGGTGACTTCTTATTAACTATGCGGTGTAAAGTGCTTCATAACCCGATCCAAAGCTTCACCGATATGTTGAGTCTGTAACTTCGAAACCCCGCTTTTATCTGCAAAGACTTTCCATTGACGAATAGCACCATCCACCTGATCGATAATGGTAAGCGCTGTCTCTTTCTTTATATCCGCAACGCTTGCAAGTTTTAACAGATGCGCTTGTGTAGGATTTTTTCCCTCACCCATCACGATTGTAGAATGCTCACCCGAAGGGCCAGAAGAAAAGGTGAGATCATAAGCGGGTGATACACACCATGTGCCTTGCCCATCCATGAGGAATGAAAAGTTTTTAGAGTGATCATCGCGATTATGACTGAGTACATTAAACACCGCATTTCTAAATTGTTTTTCACATTCCCTGATATCACGCGTTAAATGTAGGGTTGCTTTTAGGATGCTTTCATAATCAAGAGAAAGTTCTCTGTGATCTGCATGCAAAAGCCCTGCAATGGTATGCATGTGGGTGCAGTGATTTTCTTCACGATCAAAACGTTTTACACCAAAAAATCCTGATCCTTTTCTGGATGGAAAAAGTTTTGCGGGAGGAACATTCAGCCCAGCTTCCATGGCCATCAGATGGTATGCATATTCAATAGAGCCAATATCTTTAGGATCCAGGCTTGATCTAAATTTGATTAGCCAATCTGCATTTTCAATACGTAATAAAACTTTCGGCCGAGCACCAGCGGACGAGCCCCCTAAGACAAGCAAATCATCGAGATACCGATCATCTTCTTCTGTTTGATAACTTTGTATTTCACGATCAATCTCATCTAAATCTTGTATCAAATGCGCAGTACTGGTCGGATTTTCTGGCGCATAAGACAGCGCGCCCATACCTTGTTTTCCAACAAAGCAAAGGCGATCCAGTGGAGACAGGTTGCCCGGATTGAACCCCAAACTCATGAGTTTGCGATCCAGCAATAATCGTCCCCAACCGTCGGGCAAGCTATCGTTAAATACGCCGAATAGCCCTTCAAAAATCCTATCGTTTGATGCGATCACACCACTTTTAAGGGGTAGTTTAAAGGGAGATAATTCAATGCCCGGCTGAATGAATGTGGCATCATATTCAAAAAAAATCCGCCTACTTTTAAGAAACAAGCGTCCCATCAGGTGCTTATCGCCTAGACCATGGTAATAAACATACACAAGATTTTGAGGGGGGAATGTCATTTTCTGCCTCTTTTTCTGGAGGTGTCTTTCATGAGTGCGTCTAATGACACGGCTTCTTCTGGCTTGGCAGGTGTAAATAGCTGCCCAAAATCATCCAAAGCGCCTAGGGCCAAAGCAAGCTTTAATACAGAGGCAAGAGATATCTGGCCTGTTTGTTCAAACTTTTTTAAAACGCCATAGCTGACGCCAGAACGTTCAGACAAAGTCTGTTGGCTTAGGTCTAAAGACAGCCTTTTAGCCTTTGCTTTTGCAGCTATTGTTCTTAATATCTCTTGGGGTGTGATTATATTTATAGATATCATAATAACCCTTAAATAATTATTTTCAGTATAGCGGATATTATAATATCCATAAAAAATAAGTCAAAGAGATGGTGCGCTATTGTTTAAGGCTTAACTATGCTCTTGCGCTAACTGATTAACTGCGGTGCTTGAGCTACAATGCGGCACGAAAAGAGGAGTGTTTATGTCTAGGCTTATGAAAAAGCGGGGTTTGCCTGCTATATGCATTGAAATGCGA
>JBIIEG010000123.1:0-3670 GCA_044237955.1 Gammaproteobacteria bacterium | reverse complement strand
GTCCTGTCTTGTTTTTTTCCGTTTTAAAAAAAACTGTTCACGAAGTTTACTTAATTCTGTTTCATCATCTTTGCCTAATTCCTCTAATTGGATTGAATCATCTGATTGGATTGAATCATCTGATTGCTCTCTCACTTCAACCACTCCTCTTTGCCCCCCCACCACCTGCTGTGAGTGATAAAAGCCATTAGGGTTTCTTGTAGGGTTTCTTGGGAGCAAGAACGAATGTTCTTCGTTATTCGGCAAACCAGCCTCCTGCCCTAAATTATCTCCTCGAGAAACAGAAGATAGAACACCACCTAGACCATTATCAAAAAGCAAACTCTCCCCCACTGCCTTTTTATCTTGCGCATAGTTAAACGCCTCTCCCGAAGCTAAACCCACTACCCATACAGCACTGACCAAGAAAAAATTCAATGGCGCGCCACTCATTCCAAGCACACCCATCATAATGCCTGCAGCAACCACCATGGCGGCTGAAACAACATAGGCCGCATGTTTGAACACTGTGTTTGCATGTTTTTCCAGCTTCGCTTGCTCCTCTGGGGTTTTTGTTTTGTCTGCGCCAAAAGCGATATACATTTTGGGCAGTACTGTTTTGACTATAAAAAATCCTACGGGCAATGCGCAGGCCATCGTTATAAAACCAACCACGGGTGATGAAAAAATACTTATCTGTAATAACGATAAAATAGATACCGCAGGCAAAGCAATGAATACCCCCAACATTAATATGATCATATCTATCAATAAAAATGTTTTCTCTACGTTCGGGGTGATGGGATAGAAACATGGATAATCAAACCAGGTCTTAAATTCGATCTGATGCCTGCTTGATAGGATAGCGAATATTTTATTTTTGTAGGTGTCTAAGCTATTTAATAATATGTCTGACACAGTGGACTTGTCTGCTACTAGAGGTTTTACCTCCTCGTTTGCTGCTGCAGCAGAAGAGGAAGCAAATTTTGAAGCTTCTTCAGCCATAGCTGCGTTTTGTGTTTCGGAAGAAAAACCAGCTTTAGTGAATTCTTTACCCATAATAGTTTCAATATTATCTTTCTTAAGCGTACCTCCAATCTTCTTTCCATCCAGCATGAAGAAATAGTCTATGCTGTCATCATTAACTCGTGCAAAATAAATCTTCTCTTGAGAAACATACGCAATTTCTACTAAAGAACCAACAGTTGATAGCTCATATTTATCAACCTTTTCTCTGGCTTCATCTGTATTTTCAAAATCAAAAATAGCTTTTGCGACATAATAAGTTAGCTGCAGCGCGACAAAAGAAACCGCTGGCGCTATGACCATGAACAAGTTGGACAGATGGATAGGCGCACCAACCAATGTCAACATAGGCACGACCAATCCCGCGACACTCGCCAATAACAAGACTACCAGAAGAACTTTGACTAAAAACCGTGGGGACAAATAACCTGAGATTAAATTTTGAATTTTACGGGCACGCTCTGTACTCACGATACGAAACGCATCTGAAAATAATTTAGAAAAAGGTAATATGGAGAAAAAACCGATAATTTGTAAAAACAACCTCACCGCTAAAGAAGTAGGGTATACAAAAGGAAAAACAACCGCTGATATACAAATCAACACAGCAATCAATGAAGCAATTCCTATAACATATCTTGCTGGCTTGTCTTCGTATTGTTCAAAAAAAGGTTTTTTAGCATTTTTATCCTCTTCTGAAATTCCATTTTCATCAGACTTATTTTCCGATTTTTCAAACCAGTTTTTTTTAAAATCAACATTGTCTGCAAATATTTTTAATGAGACCAGAAAAGGAATGACGGATACAAGGATATTTTGTATCCATAGCTTCACTGATAAAGCTATGGGGACAATAACAATGGCTGCAATCAAAAAAAACAGAAAAAATATACATGCCTCATATATATTATGTTGCTTTTTCTTTTTAGAAACAGATAAAGCCAACGGAGGCAACTTGTCCTTGCTTGCTATTTCTTTACATGTTTTAAACTTATTAATAAGTGTATGCGTTATCTTTAAATCGCCAGGGTCCATAAACTTTTCTGTATGCACCCTGTCGCGGATGAGCTGTAATTTTTTAATATCTACTGAGAGGTCATGATGAGTTCCATTTTCTGATTTTTCCCACGATTCAATATCTATCGTTTGTCCCTGATCATTCGGGTTAATCCAGGCAATAACAGTATCCAACGCATACTCCATGAGTTGTTTTTCAGGATCAGTTAATGGTTTGCCTTGACTATATGTTTCAGACTCAGAGATGAAGCTGATATCTCTTTCTATTAATTGGTCTAACAAACCTCTGGCATCATTCATACCGCCTGGTTCTTTTCTAAAATTGGTCACAAAAAATACAGCAGCTATGCCTATAAAGACACACGGTAAAATAAGAGCAGAAGAAGAGAATACGGATGTTGATGCGAACGCGACGAACAAGAAGATAGCCAATGTAATTATAGAAAAAATCTCCAGTTTAGTTTTTTCTTGTTGGTTCATGATAGGCCAGTCACTCGTAACGTGCTTATAAAAATTCTTCAAAAAAACGACCGCCACTGTTACGAGTATTAATATAAACGGTGTCGTGAATGTCTCAGGGAATGCCGCCCAAGATAACTTTTCTGCAAAACGAATCGCAAACAGTATAAATATCCCGATGAATACGAATGATCCCTGCAAGTAAACAAGATTGCGGCGCTTATTTTTCTGGATAATGCTATTGGAAGCAACTTCTGGATAGGGGTTGGAATTAGCAGTAACCACAGGGACGGGCGAGTTGTTTAGGGCAGGTCGTTCCTCTTCCGCCTGCACGAAACAACCCTGACGACCACCCAAAACCTGAGCAAAAGTTGAGCGTGAAGAAGAATGCTCAACAGCCGCAGCCGCCGGTGCAGAAGCCCGCAACAATGGCTTCATATCACGCTCCAAATCAATCTTTTGTTGCTCGCACCTCTTAACTTGTTTCTCTAAACAAGCACGCTGCAGCGGTGCCAATGCCGCGCGCTGTTCTATACTTGCATGCGCGTCATCTGATTTTTTAAGACTAGAGCGCAAATAGGCAATAAATATAGCGCCCACAACCACCAGAGCGACTACAACACCCACACTAAAAAACTCTATTTTTCCAATGCCAACGATAGAAAAAATATGATTCAAGATAGTTTGAATCATAGGGGTGCCTACACCCGTACCCTTAATCCAAAAAAATCGACCAGGAAATAAACCGTCAGAGAAAAAGCCAAAAAAACTATAGGTTAAAGCAGTGCCGGCAATGTAGGTGCCGTTCATAAAACGCCCAAGCACCGTTGTTTTAGCATTGGGTTTTTTTAAGTTCGCGATATTATTGATATCTCTTGCATCATCAAACTGAGGATTATAGCTAGGGTCTTTTGCCAACTGAGCCTCTATGGCTTCTATTGATAATTCTGAATTAGCCTTTATAAATGCGTTCTTATACTTTTCTTTTAGAGTGGCTAACTCTGGCTCTATATCTATGATCTTTGCTTTATAAGCATGAATCTCTTGAGCCAACCTTGCTTGTTTTTGCAGTTCTGAGTCATTGTTTAACCGACCAGCTGCATTTCTTCGTTCGTAATACCAGTCCCACGCATGCCAGAGTGCATAGACAATGGCGAAACCAAATAAGAACCAACCAAAAGTTACCGAG
>JBIIEG010000121.1:0-3709 GCA_044237955.1 Gammaproteobacteria bacterium | reverse complement strand
ATGGGTACGGTACGAGGCTATGCTGAAAACACGCTGGGCCCCAGAAACTCTATGAATAACGCACTGGGCGGTAATGTATTAACAGCCGCGAGTGCTAATTTAATTTTCCCGACGCCACTTAACCAATATCGTGTTCGCACATCTCTTTTCGTTGATGGCGGTAATGTGTTTGAAAATAAAGTTACTTTTTCAGATGTTCGTTATTCCACAGGTCTTGAGGTAGATTGGGTATCTCCCATGGGACCACTTAAAGTGAGTTTTGGTCAAACCCTTAACTCGCAACCAGGCGATAATTTGCGCTTTATTAACTTCTCAATTGGCACGAGTTTCTAGATCATTTAGACTGCTTAACAATTCACTTAATATAACCAGGAGCTATTTATGAAAAAAATTATATTTGCAATCATGACTGTTTTGTCGATGAGCTTGTTTGTATCGACATCCGCTTGGGCTGCTGATACCAAAATTGGTGTTATCAATATGCAGGATCTGTTGCAGAAACTCCCACAGATGAAAAAAATTGGCGAAGACCTCAAAAAGCAATTTGATGGCAAACAAAAACAATTCGTCAGTGCGCAAGATACTTTCAAAAAAGATGCTGATAAATTCAGACGTGATAGCGCTGTGATGTCAGACAAAGACAAGCAAGCAGCTGAAGACAAGTTGTTCAAGCAACAGCAAGATCTGCAAAACATGCAAATGGATCTGCAGAAAGACTATATGGCAGCTCAAAACAAACAGGTCGATGCTTTGATGAACACCATCAAAACCTCAGTAGAGAAAATCGCAGCACAAGAAAACTTTGACCTGGTCTTGATCAATGCAAGTGTTGCTTATGCCAAGAAAGATATGGATATTACCGCCCAAGTAGCAAAAGAATTGGGTGTGAAGTAGAACTCTTTACTACCGCCAGACTGTCAGACTGTTACCACCACCAGACCGTCATCCCGTGGATGGTTTGACCACGGGATCCAGGTCATAAGTGTTATTCTCAAAATGATTTAAAAACACTTTTGAACAACGCTTAATAACCTGGATCCGCTGGGACGGCTAGTGGGATGACGTACTTTCGAGAAATAACGCTACTAAAATTGGAGGCTGTATTGTGAATTTTTCTCTGATACAAGGCTGTTTACACTCCGAGCGATTTCAGTTTTAGAGCTATCTTCCATGCCCCCTACCACTATTTCTCTTGAGCAATTAGCGCAGCATTTGTCTGCACAACTCAACGGCGATCCGCAATGCATAATTACTGGTATTGCTCCTTTGGATAAAGCTGTTTCAGGACAAATCAGTTTCTTGAGTAATCCGCAGTACCGATCGTTTCTCACAACCACTGAAGCCTCAGCGGTTGTACTCTCTCCTAAAGATGCACCTCTTTACACAGGCAATAGCCTCGTTATGGCAGACCCTTATTTAGGGTATGCTAAAACCGCCACCTTGTTTGCGCCTAAGCCTTCAGTCAAAAAAGGCATACATCCCAGCGCTGTGATTGGCGAACATTGCCATATTGCATCCACTGCGACTATAGGTGCTTGTTGTGTGATTGGAGATCATGTTTCTATTGGCGAACACACGATTGTCGGTTCAGGATGCAGTATCGCTGATCACAGCGCTTTGGGAGATCACTGTTTATTGTATGCAAACGTCACGCTCTATCATCGCGTGAAGGTTGGTCATCGCACTATTTTGCACAGTGGTGCTGTTATCGGTTCAGATGGATTTGGCTTAGTGAACGACAAAGGTGCCTGGTACAAAATACCGCAGCTGGGGGGGGTACGTATTGGCAATGATGTAGAAATTGGTTCTAATACCAGTATTGATCGCGGGGCGTTAGAAGACACAGTGATTGAAGAGGGTGTCAAAATAGATAACCTGGTTCAGGTTGCTCACAATGTACGTATCGGTGCACATACAGCGATCGCTAGCGGTACAGGTATTGCAGGCAGCGTTGATATTGGCAAACATTGTATGATTGGGGGTGATGTGGGTATCAGCGGCCATTTACAAATTACAGATGGCGTTATTTTGACAGCCAGAACCGAAGTCGGTTCTTCTATTACCGAGCGAGGCGTTTATTCATCCGGCATGCCATCACAACCCAATTTACAATGGCGAAAAAATATCATTCGTTTTTACCAATTGGACGACATAGCGCGTCGTTTAAAAAAACTTGAAAAAACAACCACTAAATAGGTTCACTATGACCATGGACATCCAAGAAATACTCACTTATTTACCACACCGTTATCCATTTTTACTCGTTGATAGAGTCATAGAATTTCACGAGTGGAAATCATTAGTCGCGATAAAAAACGTCACTATCAATGAACCATTTTTTGTCGGACACTTTCCGGGACAGGCCGTTATGCCGGGCGTTCTCATTGTAGAAGCTTTAGCGCAAGCAGCGGGCATCGTTATCTTAAAATCTGACCCCTCGCTGACGCATGATAAAAATTTATTTTTGTTAGCAGGACTGGATGATGTGCGTTTCAAACGTATGGTTGTGCCAGGAGATCAGCTTCACTTGCATGTAGGTTTAGTGCGCCAAAAGCGTGAAATCTATAAATTTCATTGTGAAGCTATTGTGAATGGTGAACTTGCTTGCGCTGCAGAAATCACCAATGTTCGGAGGCTTAAAACCCGTGATTGATCATCGTGCCATTATTGACCCTAGCGCACGCGTTGGGTCGGATGTACACATTGCCCCCTATGTTGTGATTGGCCCTGGTGTAGAGATTGGCTCAGGTACTTCCATTGGCGCGCATACATTTATCAACAGCAATACCAAAATAGGTCGTAATAATCGTATCGACGCATTCGTTTCTTTAGGTGGCGATCCTCAACATACCCATTACAAAGGCGAACCCACCTATCTGGAAATTGGCGATGACAATATCATTCGCGAGTTTTGCACTTTAAATCGGGGTACCGCACAAGGTGGTGCAATAACCCGTTTAGGCAGCCGAAATTTTTTAATGGCTTATGTACATATTGCGCATGATTGCCTTGTGGGAAACGATATTGTGTTAGCCAATAATTCCAGTTTGGCAGGACACGTCACTGTTGATGATCATGTGATATTCAGCGCATTTTGTGGCGTACATCAATTTGTGCACATTGGTGCGTATAGCTTTTTAGGACGCGCCAGCAAAGTAGGGCAGGATATCCCACCTTATGTGCTTGTAACAGGCAGTCCGGGCGGACCACGCGGCTTAAATCTGGTTGGATTAAAGCGCCATGGATTTAGCGAACAGACACTGCGTACATTGCGACGCGCTTATAGCTTGGTGTATCGACAAGGACTGCGATTGCAAGATGCGATAGATCAACTGCTTCTGATGGTAGATGCCTGCCCTGAATTAAAACCATTTATCGATATGTTACAGCGCTCAAAAAGAGGGATGGCAAGGTAGCTGAGTTGTTTGCCAAATAATGTTGAATATTTGTCATTTTGATATTGCGCTATAATATATATCCATTCAGCAATTCCAGCCGCCCTTTTTCCCCAGTACTGGTAAGGGGTTCTAAAAAACTGTTTCGTACATTCGTACGCATTAACTGGACGAACAGAAGCAATGGGGGGTTGTCAGGTCATAGGCGTCAAGCTAAGGAAATATTTCATACAAAAACCTCCTGGCCTGCAGCATCCATTAGCTTGTGATAAGTAGCCCGTCTTTTTTTTCTGTACCTATCTTTTAAAGCAAAA
>JBIIEG010000118.1:0-3727 GCA_044237955.1 Gammaproteobacteria bacterium | reverse complement strand
CACTCTCGGAAATTTTTAAATTAACCTTCGTGCGCGCCTTCTTTCCAAACTTCCGCGTCGATCCCCGAAGATAAGTTTCATACTGATCGCGCAGCTGTTTAGCCGCCTGAAAATTATCTGTCTGCAAATACCCCGTGATTTTTTCTTGTATCTCCGGCGGAAGTCTTTCAAATGGAATGTGCATCATATCGTCTGCCTCTTCTTTATCCCTTTTTAATACCCTTATTTTACCACAATCACCCCATTAAAGCTGACTCGACAAGTAATCGTCAAAACACGATGAAACTATATTTTTAGTAGAAAAGTTACGTAATGTGAATCATATCCCACTGACAAAACCACTAGGATCCCTCTCTTTGGAAGAGTGGCGATCAGATTCATCAGAAGCAGATTTATCAGAAGCAGATTTATCAGACTTTACTGCTGGAGAACCTGCAATAGACGTTACAAAATCTTCATCAACAGGATCATGATCATGATAAGACCTCTGCGACCCTACTATAGAGAATTCCGAATTCTCACTCATTATTTTCAAGCATTGATTTGTTGTGGAAACAGGTATATCCCGTATATCCTTACCTGCTTGAGCTGTATTTTTTACCTCTTTGGATCCGTGAAGATTTTTACTGCTTCCATACGCTGCATGAGCTACTGCTATCGCAATCCCAGCTATTAAACCCACCCCGAGTCCAATAGCTAGACCAATACCCACAGGGCTAGCAACACCTAAAACCATCGATGCACCTATTGCTGATGTTGCACCTAAGGTCATAATACCTAAACCAACGACTAAACCAATCGTCCCCGAAACAGCAGTCACACCAGCAAAAATTAATACACGATTATAAAACTTATCTTTGGGATCACCGACAGCAGACAACCCAAATATAGACAGCATTGCCTTAAAAAAACCATTGACTCCGAACAACGTCCCAGTTAATTTTTTTCGATCATCTGGTGTCTTAATAAGACCATCAGGGGCTGAAAGAAAGGTAAACACCGGCAAAAGCGCGTTGACGACGATCAATGCACACAAAGCGGCAAGGGGTATCACAGGCAATATGGCCAAAGGAATGTAGCTTGAAAAAATGGCAACACCCATAGCTGCAATCGATCCACCCACAAAAAGAACATTTACGATTATTGTTAATATAGAAGGAAATCTCTTGCGGTCTGTTGTACTGAATACCTTACCTATTCTATACATATCCCAAATTTTCAAAGCCACAACCACTGCCGACGAAACCGCAAAGACAGTTGCCGCTGCAATAAATGAAAACGGAAGCAAATATAAGCTAGCGGCTAAGCCAATCATCCCCAACATTTTGGTAATCATTAAAAACCATTTCATAAAACACCTCTATTGTTTTTTTTTGCCCAAATGGCATAAAAAAATCTGTGTGAAAGAATTTATCTACATACAAGCTATTATATATGCTCATTCTTAAGGTTTTATTAAGTGAGATGAGAAAAATTGATAAAAATATCGAGAGCGATGTGGATTTGTAAAAGGCTTATGACCTGGATCCCCTGGGACGGGCTACGTGGTGGGATGATGGAGTGCGTGTGGTTGCTTCGAAAAATACTGCTAGTGACCAGCTACTAATTTTGAGCGCGCAAAATAACTTTGTTATTCCCGCTAAGCTTGCCCCCTGTGATTTTGGTCAGGGGAGCGGGAAACCATCCACGTACCGTTTCTATACTTATCTGCGTTTAAACGCATAAGAGAAAAATACTTAAGCCCTATTTTTTAAGTATTTTCTACGCATGATTGCCACGCTAGGATGGATTCCCGCCTTCGCGGGAACGACAAAGTTTGTGCCGTAAAGTTTGTGCACGTAAAGTTCGTGCCGTGAATAGTTACAGCTTACGTTGCAATCAAACAGATTCCGGCTGTACTACTTTTCCAGGTTGTGGCACTAAACGCAGTCCAAGTTCTTTCAACTGCGCATCACTCACACTGCCAGGTGCTGCAGTCAGTGGGCAGTAAGCAGCCTGCGTTTTGGGGAAGGCAATCACTTCGCGGATGGAGGAAGAGCCAGTCATCAACATGGCAACTCTGTCTAAACCGAGCGCTAAACCACCATGCGGTGGGCAGCCATAACGAAATGCGGTGAGTAAATGGCTGAATTTTTCTTCGGCTTCTTCATCTGAAATGCCGAGAATACGAAAGATGGTTCGCTGCATGGCGCCGTCGTGAATACGAATGGAACCACCGCCTAACTCTGAACCGTTCAGCACTAAATCATAGGCTCTGGATAATTGACCGCCTGGATCAGCGGCGACTTCTTCGGGGTTGGCATTATTCGGTGCAGTAAAGGGGTGATGCACAGACTGCCAGCGTTTTTCTTTTTCATCCCATTCAAAGAGTGGGAAATCTACGACCCATACAAATCGCCAGCCTGCTTCAACTAAGCCTAAATCCTGACCTAATCGAATACGCAGCGCGCCTATACTGTCGTTCACGACTTTGGCTTTATCGGCACCGAAGAATATCAGGTCCCCTGTTTGCGCATTGACTCTTTTGAGAATTTGCAGCACGGCATCTTCGGGAATAAATTTCAGGATGGGTGATTGCAGACCTGCCATACCTTGCGAAAGATCGTTGACTTTAATATAGGCTAAACCTTTGGCGCCGAATGTGCTGACAAAATGGGTATAGTCGTCGATTTCTTTGCGCGATAGTGCAGCGCCTTTGGGGACGCGCAATGCGACCACACGACTCTTGGGATCATTGGCAGGTTGTGCGAATACTTTAAATTCCACGGCTTGTAAAAGATCGGCGATGTCGATAAATTCCAGCGGATTACGTAAGTCAGGACGATCTACACCAAAGCGACGCATCGATTCTGCATAGGTAATATGCGGAAACGGTGCTGAAAAAGTCACGTTAAGCAATTCCGCAAATAATTCTCGCACCAGTGTTTCAATCAGTTGCTGCAATTCTGCTTCATTCACAAATGACATTTCCATATCTAATTGTGTGAATTCAGGTTGGCGATCAGCACGTAGATCTTCGTCTCTGAAACAGCGTGCGATTTGATAGTAGCGATCTAGTCCTGCGACCATCAACAGCTGTTTGAAAATTTGGGGAGATTGCGGCAGCGCATAGAAACTACCTTGATGCACACGACTGGGGACTAAATAATCGCGCGCGCCTTCGGGTGTGGCTTTGGTTAAAAAAGGTGTTTCGATTTCTACAAAGCCTTCTTGGGTGAAATAGTTTCTGATGTATTGATTGAGTCGTGCACGAAAGCGCATGCGGTCGGACATTTCTTCGCGGCGTAAATCTAAGTAACGATAGTGTAAACGTGTGTCTTCGTTCACTTCGCTGTATTCGTCGATACGGAAGGGGACGGGTTCTGAGGTGTTTAAAATAGTGAGGGTATCGACGACAACTTCCACTTGGCCGGTTTTGAGTTTTTCATTCACAGTGCCTTCAGGGCGGTGACGTACTTTTCCGTTCACTTGGAGTACATATTCATTGCGCACGCTTTCTGCCAGCTGAAAAGCGGTGGTATTTTCGGGATTAAAAACAACTTGCACGCGGCCTTCTCGATCTCGTAAGTCTAAAAATATCAGACCGCCATGATCGCGACGACGATGTACCCAGCCACATAATGTGACGGATTGATCGCTGAATGATTCGTTAATGTGACCGCAGTAGTGAGTACGCATAGGTGTTTTTAGTGTTTATTATTGGGGGGAGGCATGTTATCGTCATTTT
>JBIIEG010000038.1:0-7871 GCA_044237955.1 Gammaproteobacteria bacterium | reverse complement strand
CGTCTCTCCCCCCTGACAACCCCTCATTGCCCCTGTTCGTCCAGTTAATGGGTAAGAATGTACGAAACAATTTTTTGGAACCCCGCGCCAGTACTGGGGAAACAGGGCGGCGGGAATTGCTGGTTTTAGTCATTCAGTCTTGATTTTTGATGATGGCATCATTAGAATTCAAGGCAGAGGCATTTATGAAGCATAGCTATAGACATCGCAACCTGTCAGAACGACTTAAGCATTTATTTGCACATTTTCCCTGTGTGATTCTGGTGGGTGCGCGGCAGGTCGGCAAAAGTACGCTGCTGACACACTTATTTCCACAAGCAAGCCACATTTTGCTGGATCCTGTTCAAGATGTGCAAAACATCCGACGCGACCCTGATCTTTTTCTCAATAATGCCACGCTGCCCATTATTTTTGACGAAGTGCAGTATGCGCCAGAGCTAATACCTGCCTTAAAGAGATTCATCGATAAGGACAAGCGCCCTGGGCAATTTCTTTTGACGGGTTCGCAACAATGGGGCGTATTGAATACCATTTCAGAAAGTCTGGCAGGGCGTGCGATCATCATCACCCTCGATGGTTTTTCACTGGCTGAAGTTGCCAATGCCACAACAGACAAACCCTGGCTTTTGAACTGGTTAGAAGACCCGGATCAGTTTCTTGCACAACCCCTGGATCGTCTTTCACTCCCCTGTTCTCTTTATGAAATGCTATGGCGTGGCACATTACCTGAGGCGAATTTTCTGCCCAAAGATGTCATTGCCGATTTTCATGCATCTTATCAACGCACCTATATTGAGCGCGATATTCGCCTGTTAGCGGATGTTTCAGACTTGGCGCAATTCGGACGTTTTGTGCGTCTTGCGGCTGCTCTTACCGCACAAGAAATTAACTACAGCGAATTAGGTCGTGATATTGGTATCACACCACAAACAGCCAAACGCTGGCTGACAACCTTGTCACAAACGTTTGAATGGTTCGAAATTCCCGCTTACTCCAATAACCCTATCAAACGTATCAGTGAAAAATCAAAAGGCTATTTTGCAGATACGGGTCAGGTGTGTTATTCGCAAATGATTTCAAGCCCTGAGGCTATTGCCGCTCATCCATTATGGGGCGCATTGTTTGAGAATGCGGTTGTTTGTGAATTAAAGAAACAGGCAAACTTGATTAGCACACCACCACAGTTTTATCACTGGCGCTTACACAGTGGGGCTGAAGTAGATCTTATTCTCGAGCGTGATGGTAAGTTTTATCCCATCGAGATTAAAGCGAAGAGCAAAGTCACATCGAATGATGCGAGAAATATCGGCGCATTTCGTAAATCTTATCCTCACCTCAATGTACAAAAAGGCTTGATTATCGCACCCAGTGAAAGCAGATATGCGGTTACTGAAAATGATTGGGTGATGCCGTGGGATTGCTTCTCGAAAGACGCTTAGGTGGAAAATTGCAGAATAAATTAAGAATAAATAAGAATAAAACCTAAGAATAAAAATCCATAACCCCTTGTTTTAGAATGATTTTTTATACTTAGAGTGCTTTTAATTTGATTAAATTAAAGTTTTAAAACCAGATATTGCATTTTAATAGAGCCTCAATGTAATCCCATGCCCATCTCCCTCTCCACCCTGCTAGACGACATCCTATCCCAGCTTTCGCTGTCCGCTCCCCCCGGCTTTTCGACAAAAATACTCGCTTACCTTGATTTATTAGATCGCTGGAACCGCGCTTATAATCTCACGGCGATTGTCGATCCCTATGATAGGATGGTTAAGCACATTGCAGACAGCCTGGCGGTTGCGCCTTACCTGACTGAAGGAACCCGCTGGTTAGATGTTGGTAGTGGCGCAGGTTTGCCGGGTATTCCACTGGCGTTGATTTTTCCAGACAGGCAATGGACATTACTGGATAGTAACGCTAAAAAAACACGGTTTTTAGTGCAGGCCAAAGCGGTGCTGGCATTAGACAATATAGAAGTAGTCCACAGCAGTGTAGAATCATTCAGACCCGTGGAGTTATTTGATGGTGTTATCTGCAGGGCATGGACCCAATTCGAAGGTATGATTGCTAAAACACAGCATTTATATAGACCGAATGCTTATTTATGGGCCATGAAAGGCGCACACCCCTCAGAAGAATTAGCCGTGATATCATCACCGTATACCATTTATCCCCTAAAGGTCCCTCACCTGAACGAGCAGCGGCATTTAATCCGCATCGACATGGGATCGTCTCGCATGGAATCCTTGTGAATAAAATTATCGCCATTGCCAATCAAAAGGGTGGGGTCGCAAAGACCACTACTTGCGTAAATCTTGCAGCAGCATTAGCGGCAGCGCATCGTCGGGTATTGCTCATTGATCTTGATCCGCAGAGCAATGCAACTGTGGGCAGCGGTGTCTCTAAAGTGTTGGAAAATACGATACAAAACATATTATTTGGAGACATAACCAGTCAAGATGCAATCGTAACGACGACTGCTGGTTACGATGTATTACCCGCCAGCGCTGATTTAACCGTTGCTGAAGTTCGCTTATTACAACATCCTACTCGTGAATTCAGTTTAAAAAATAGCATTGCCAATATCCATGATCGATATGATTTTATTTTTATCGATTGTCCACCCGCTTTAAATATTTTAACGGTAAACGCATTAGTAGCAGCAGATGCTGTGTTGATTCCTATGCCTTGCGAGTATTTTGCCCTTGAAGGCTTAGCAGGTTTGCTCAGCACGATCGAAGAAATCACACACTCGGTTAATCCGCATCTAAAAATCGAAGGGGTGTTACGCACGATGTACGACGGACGCAATCGCTTAACCCATGAAGTAACCGCGCAATTGGTTGAGCATTTTGGCGAAAAATTATATACGACGGTCATTCCCCGCAACGTACGCGTAGCTGAAGCGCCTAGCTTTGGTTTATCCGTATTGGATTATGATCCGCGTTCACAAGGTGCTGCAGCATATATCGCGCTAGCGGGAGAAATATTAAGAAGACAAACAACAGCGGGAATTCAACATGATTAAACGTACTTTAGGTCGAGGCTTAAGCGAACTACTGAGCAGCACACAAACCACTACGCGATTGGCGGCCGATTTGCCACAAGATCCACACTTCTTGCCCGTTGATTTATTGCAGCCTGGCAAATATCAACCACGGCGTGAATTTGACAGAGAAGCGCTGCAAGAATTAGCAAACTCTATCAGCGCACAAGGTATTTTACAGCCCATTTTAGTGCGCGTTATTGCACCCAATCATTATGAAATCATCGCAGGCGAGCGTCGATGGCGTGCAGCGCAATTAGCAGGCCTACATCAAGTACCCGTTTTTATTCGTGATATATCGGACGAAGCCGCTGTCGCGATGTCATTGATTGAAAATATCCAACGCGAAGATTTAAATGTGATGGAACAGGCCATTGCATTAAAACGTTTGGGCGATGAATTTGATATGACGCACGAAGCCATCGCAACGGCTGTGGGTAAATCTCGCGCGACTGTCAGCAATTTATTGCGTTTGCTATCGCTAGATTCCTCCGTCAAAAAAATGCTTGAAAAAGGCGAGTTAGAAATGGGGCATGCGCGTGCGTTGCTTTCATTAGAAACACACCAACAGCTGCACATAGCGCATATCGTTGTTGCAAGTGGTTTATCTGTTCGTGAAACAGAAAGCCTGGTACGTAAAGCTACGACAGCACCGTCGGCGAATACAAAACCCATTAAAGCAGATCCTGATATTGTGCGCTTACAGTCTGAATTATCCGATAAATTAGGTGCGGCGGTGACAATTCAACATACCAACAAAGGCAAAGGTAAGTTGGTGATTCATTATCATAGTTTGGATGAATTAGAAGGCATCTTATCGCAGGTAAGATAGGGACGATATGATGCTAAATACAGATCATCTGTTGCAGTGCATTAAAACGTTGGAGTCTTCGTTGGCATATTTAAAAACATCAAAACCTCATAGTGTTGAATATGATGTTTTTAGAAATGCTGCGATCAAAGGATTCGAATTGACGCTGGAAACGTCTGGAAAACTTTTGCGTAAGGCGCTGAAAGCCTACAGCACTGATCCGCGTGCGATTGATGAATTAACCTATAAAGAAGTGTTCAGGCATGCAGCAAAACATGTATTTTTAGAGACGGACACTGTAAAAAATTGGTTTGCCTATCGTGATAACCTTAACAATACAGCACATGATTATGGCGAGGCTTTTGCGGAACATACATTGACGCTTTTGTCACAATTTTTGATTGATGCTAAAGCGCTTCAAATGACATTAGAAGAGAAATTGGGAGCTGAAAATGCTTGATCTTAAGCCAGAAGATCTTGCAATTGTTTGTCGAATTTTGGCGTTTCATGTGCCTGATGTGGTTGTTTGGGCCTATAGAAGTCGTGCTAATGGCAAGGCGCATGAAGGCAGTGATTTAGACTTAGTGCTCATTAACCCGAAAGATACCGCTATCCCCCAAGAAAATATGTCTGATTTGCGCAACGCATTTTCGGAAAGTAATCTACCCATTTTGGTTGATGTGCTCGATTGGGCGCGTATTCCTGACTCCTTTAAGGAGGCAATAAAACGGCATCACGAGATAATTCAATCACCGAAATGATGGATATCATAACTGCCAGCAATTCTCGGTGAAAAAGGCACAGAGAGATGCTAAGCTCCCATCTGTTTTTAAATAAACTCAAAACACCATTTTTTGAAGAAACACTTGGAGAACAATATGGGAAACAACCCATCCGACAAACAGCCTGATCAAACGCCTGATCCCTGGAAAAGGAACGTCAAAAAATCAGAAGGGCCGCCTGACTTAGATATCCTGCTAGGCAAGCTGAAAACAAAGCTATTCGACACGCTTGCCAATAAAAAAGGCGGTGGTTCAGGTGGCCGCACATCGGGTACGTCAAACGATACCAATCCGGCCGCACAAAATATTTTCTTCACATTGATTGTTGTCGTGTTGCTCGTGATTTGGGCACTGTCCGGTATTTTTATTGTCTCTCCCGCCGAACGTTCGGTCATTACCCGTTTTGGTAAGTACGTAGAAACCGTAGGTTCAGGCCCACATTGGATTCCACGTTTTATTCAATCGCAGCAGATTGTGAATGTGCAGCGTGTCTCTAACTACGCGTATGAATCACAAATGCTTACCAAAGACGAAAACATTGTCTCGGTTGCCGTGGCTGTGCAATATCGCATCAATGACGCCAAAGAATTTTTATTTAATGTCGTAGATCCCGTACGTAGTTTAGAGCAAGCAACAGCCAGTGCTTTGCGCCAGGTCGTAGGCCACAACACGTTAGATGATTTGTTAACCACAGGTCGCTCACAAGTGCGTGAACAAGTCGCTGATCAGCTACAGGAACTATTGGTTAGCTATAAAGCAGGTATTTCAGTGACAGATGTGACTTTGCAATCTGTCAAACCACCCGAAGCGGTTACCGCTGCATTTGATGATGCCATCAAAGCACGTGAAGATCAGCAAGCCTACATCAACAAAGCAGATGCTTATTCCAATCAAGTCCTTGCAGCAGCTCAAGGACAAGTCGCGCGTATCTTGCGACAAGCTGACGCTTATAAACAAGAGGTCGTATTAGGTGCACAAGCGGCTACCGCAGGTTATTTAGCGTTATTGCCAGAATATCAAGCAGCACCACAAGTGATGCGGCAGCGATTGTATTTAACAGCGATGGAAGCCGTATTAGGTCAATCCAGCAAAGTATTACTAGATCAGAAAAATGGTAATCCGCTGATCTATTTACCATTGGATAAACTCTCTGCTTCCTCCACAACAACGCCGCAACCAGAGGCTGTCGCGCCTTCAATCGCACCTTCAATGGTGGCTGCCTCTTCCAATGTAGTCAACAGATCTGCAACTGGAAATGCCTCATCAAATACAGCCTCTGATACAACGAGCACAGCGATGGACCGACCCAGTTATCCTATTCGTGAGGAGACAACCAGATGAAGTTATTCACAAAATCAATAAGCCCTTTTAGCATCGTTATTTTATTTGCTGGCGTCATGTTATTTTTTAGCAGTGTCTATTTGGTACAAGAAGGACAGCGTGGATTATTATTACGCTTAGGTGAAATCGTTAACGACAAAAAAGGCAAAGCGGTTGAACTTTTTCCTGGCATAGGATTTAAAATGCCAGTCATCAATCAAGTGCGTTTGTTTGATGTGCGTTTGCAAACATTGGGCGTGCAGTCTTCGCGTATTCTGACGCAAGAGCAAAAATATGTATTGGTGGATTACTACATCAAATGGCGCATAGAAAATATACCGCTTTATTACCAACGTACCAGTGGCGATAAATTACGTGCAGAAACCTTATTGCAACAACAAGTGAACGACGCATTACGTGCAGCATTTGGTCAACGCACGATCACTGACATGGTGTCGGGCGAACGCATTAATGTGATGGCCTTGTTAAAAGATGCAGCCAATACCACGGCTAAAAACCTAGGTATCAGCGTGGCAGACGTGCGTATCAAGAGTATCGATTTACCCGAAGAAGTCAGTGAAACCGTGTTTACACGTATGCGTACCAAGCGTGAACAAGTTGCCACACAGCATCGTGCCGATGGTCGTGCTGATGCAGAAGCGATCAGAGCCTCCGCTGATGGTAAAGCCGCGGTAACCATTGCAGAAGCAAAAACCAAAGCGGCTAATATACGCGCAGAAGGTTCTGCTGAAGCCGCGCACATTTATACAGAAGCTTATGGCAAAAACCCTGAATTTTATGCGTTTTATCGTAGTTTAGAAGCGTATAAAAATTCCTTCGCGAGTAAAAACGATTTCATTTTATTAACGCCTGAAAGTGAATTTTTTAAATATTTCAATGGCGCAGTCGCAACGGGCGCAAAATCAGGCGAGACAACAAGGTAACGATCATGGGTAAAAGTGTTGTTGTTATTGGTGCGCAATGGGGAGATGAAGGTAAAGGTAAAATCATCGATATGCTCACACCCCATGTTGCAGGGGTGGTGCGTTTTCAAGGCGGTCATAATGCAGGACATACCCTCGTTATCGACGGTCAAAAAACCGTATTGCGTTTATTGCCCTCAGGCATCTTGCGTGAGAATGTACATTGCTTTATTGGCAATGGTGTTGTGCTTTGTCTCTCGGCTCTCGTCAAAGAAATTCAAGAACTCTCTGTTAAAAATATCTCCGTAGCAGGTCGTTTACATATCAGCTTAGCTTGCAGTTTATTGCTGCCCTATCATGTTGCACTCGATCAAGCGCGCGAGAAACGTCGTGGTAATACAGCGATTGGTACAACAGGTCGTGGCATAGGCCCCACTTACGAAGATAAAATTGCGCGACGTGGTTTGCGTGTGGTCGACTTGCTAAATCCCACACGTTTTGCCGACCAGCTGAAAGAGTTAGCGGCGTACCATAATTTTTTTCTAACAAATTATTATGAAGTAGAAGCGATTCCTGTAGAGGCTGTTTTAGAAGAACAGATGGCGCTGTTTGAAACGCTGAAGCCCATGTTAGCCGATGTATCTGCAATGCTCAGTGATGTGCGAGCGAGTGGTGCAAATCTATTATTTGAAGGCGCGCAGGGCACTTGGTTAGACATCGATCAAGGTACTTATCCTTATGTCACCTCTTCTAACACCACGGCAGGCGCTGCCTCAACCGGCACAGGTTTTGGCCCGCTTTATTTAGATGAAGTATTGGGATTAGTGAAAGCTTATACGACGCGTGTCGGTGCAGGTCCCTTTCCCACAGAATTAAACGATGAAGATGGCAAAAATTTAGCCGAGCGCGGACATGAGTTTGGTTCTAACACAGGCAGGCCACGACGTTGTGGTTGGTTTGATGCCGTTGCCATGAGACGTTCTGCGCAC
>JBIIEG010000072.1:0-5430 GCA_044237955.1 Gammaproteobacteria bacterium | reverse complement strand
ATCAAAATCTGTGTGGCCTATCATTGCGATGGACAAACACTTTCTGTTCCGCCTTTAGATACCGAACAATTGAGTCGCTGCGAACCTGTTTATGAAGCATTGCCAGGCTGGCAATGTGACACCCAAGGTATTCAACAATGGGCAGATCTACCTGCTAATGCACAAGCTTATCTTAATCGCATCCAGACATTAGTGGGCGTACCTCTTGCGATTGTTTCTACAGGCGCAAGTCGCGAAGATACGATTGTATTAAAAAAGCTGTTTTAACTAACCATCCTCTGTAACCTTTAAGGAGAAAACTATGAACTGGAATACCGTTGATACCTGCATTCAAGACAAATCTCTGTTGAACCATGAGTTCTATATCGCTTGGTCAAAAGGCATGTTGACCCTCGATGATCTGCGTTTTTACGCCAAACAATATTACGCACTTGAAACCACCTTCCCACGTTTATTAAGCCGTGTTCACTCTTCCTGTGAAGATGCACAAATCAGACAGTTCATTTTGGAAAATTTAAACGATGAAGAACTGGGTGAAGAAAACCATCGCGAACTCTGGTTACGTTTTGCAGAAGGTTTAGGTCTAACACGTGAAGAAGTGATCAATGCCCCACTTCACCCCATGACAAAAAAATGTATCGACGAATTGATGGCGCTTGCTGCAGATACTGATCCTGCTGTGGGTTTAAGTGCCTTATATGCCTATGAATCACAACTGCCCGCAATCAGCCAAAGTAAAATTGATGGATTGAAAAATTTTTATGGCATCGAAGATCCACGCGCGATTCAGTTTTTTGAAGTGCACAAAACCGCAGATGTTTGGCATGCTGAACAGGAAAAAACGGCTATTACGCATCTTAAAGCGTCGATGGATACTGTCTATTCTGCAGTAGAAAAATCTTGTGATGCATTACGGACGTTTATGGATGGCGTGGATCAAGCAACACGTTTGACCAGGCCTTGTGCTGAGATGGTTTGTTAGCTGTTAGTCAGCTTGTAGAAAACCCCCGTAGCTTGCTCCGGGGGTTTTTTTTATTTGGTGCCGAAAGAGGGAATCGAACCCCCAACCCACGCATTACGAATGCAAATCTTATTTGTTTTTCTGTAAACAAGCGTGAACTCATATGAACAAAAACAACGATATATCAAGGCCTTAAGCTTTGCTCCTTGTTTGCTGATGTATATGATGAAGCACCATCGTGCATTCATTTTGCACTTCATTTGCACTTCAGCCTCTAGGAGAACGGCCCCATGATAGCGAGTATTAGCGCCAGCGTCATAAGCAAACTAAGCCCAAAAAACAAGCCTTATGATGTTCGAGATGAAAGATTGACGGGTTTTATCCTGAGGGTCAATTGTAGCGGCAGCATGATGTATATGTGTGAATATGCTAGAGGAAAACGCATTACTATTGGCAAAGTTGACGTTTTAAGTCCAGCCCAAGCAAGAGATAGAGCAAAAGAAATATTAGCCGACGCAGTTCGAGGGATAGAGCTTCATAATAAAAAACCACAAAAAGTTTCTACTTTTGCATCCTACATAGAAAACAATTACCAAGCTTGGATGGAATTAAATCGAAAGTCAGGAAAAGGGTCCATTGGTCGAATAAAAACCCAATTTTTAAAAATACTCGGGGATAAACCTCTTTCACAGGTTACCCCGTGGCTAGTGGAGCAGTGGCGGACTCGGCGTTTAAAAGAAGGGATAAAACCGTCTACCGTAAATCGAGATTTACTGGCTTTAAAATCAGCGCTTTCTAAAGCTATTGAATGGGGGTTAATTGACACACATCCCTTGGCGAAGCTCAAGCTTAGTAAAGTAGATACTCACTCTAAAGTCCGCTACTTAAGCAGGGAGGAAGAAAATAGGCTGCGAGAAGCGCTAGATAAAAGAGAAGAAAAAATAAAATTAGCGCGGGATCGCGGCAATTTATGGAGGCAAGAGCGAGGTTATGCTGCAATGAAAGATTTACAGGCTCAAATTTTTGCGGATCATATGAGGCCTATGATCTTGCTTTCTCTGAATACGGGTTTAAGGCAAGGAGAGTTATTCAGTTTAACGTGGAAAGATTTTAATTTTAAGCAGGCTCTTTTAACTATTGCTGGTGAGTCGTCGAAAAGCGGAAAGACCCGCCACATCCCATTGAATGTTGAAGCACTGGATGTGCTGCAGGTATGGCATCAACAAACAAAAGGAGAAGGACTAATTTTTTCCAGTAAAAACAACCAACGATTCAATAATGTTAAAACCGCTTGGAAAAATATTTTGAAAGAAGCACAAATAGATAGCTTTCGTTGGCATGATATGCGACATCATTTTGCAAGTAGTCTCGTTATGGCAGGCGTTGATTTAAACACGGTAAGAGAACTGCTTGGTCACTCTGATATTACAATGACTTTGAGGTATGCGCATTTGGCACCGGAGCATAAAGCTAATGCGGTTGCTAAGTTGGTTCAAGGGCGAGTTATAAAGTAGCTGCCTATATAGCTGTTTGCATGCTCCTTCTTAGGATCAGTGTTTGCATGATGTCAGATAATGTTTTTCGCATGTCCCTACTCAGGCTTTACCAGCAATCTTCATCTCTGAAATTTTTCGCTCGAGCGTGCCCATTTCATCCAGCGCATGCTGATATAACCGACTGATCGTATCTTGTTCTTTTCTGTGCAAAACCATCAATAAATCATTGAATGCCTGACACGATGCAGGTGCGCCGACATAAAGTAATCCCCCATAAAATTTTTCTACCACGAAATAAAATTTAACTGGGTTAGACTCACGATCATGATATGCATTGTTTAATTCATCACTTACCTCAGGAAATGTACTAACCAATTGTTCAAGAAGTTTCTGTGCAGTAGCCTACATTCCCACCCCTTCAGTAAGATTTTTTTGAATTAAAGGGCAAATAAGCTATCTTCCATGTTTTCAACGAGAAGGAGCTTATAAGATGCTGGAAAATTCTGGGAATGAACTCAAAACATTAACAATGGACCACCATGGTTTAATTGCTGCGGTGTGCAAGGACTTGAAAATAGCAGATCGAATAGATAAGCGTCTAGGTGTTGATTCGCAACGGATAGTAAGCCCAGGACAATCTGTTGTTGCGATGATTATCAATGGACTAGGCTTTACGAATAGACGTTTATACCTCACGAATCAATTTTTTGAAACGAAACCAGTCGAACGATTGTTGGATGCGGATATCAAAGCAGAATCACTCACGGATCATACATTGGGCAAAACACTAGACGAAATATGGAAGTATGGGGCGACACAATTATTTGGAGAGGTCGCTTTTGAAACAGCCATAGAGAATAATTTGCTAGGAGTCACGAATCATTTAGACACGACAAGCATATCAGTTGTGGGTGAATATGCGTTTGACGAAGTAGCTCCAGAGACGACAAAAAAAGAAAGCAAAGCGCCTAAAGTACTTGAAATTCGGCATGGATACTCGAAAGATAAAAGACCAGATTTAAAACAATTAGTCTTATCGCTCGTGGTCAATGGACCTAGCGCAATGCCAATATGGATGGAAACTTTAAATGGCAATAGTTCAGATAAAGCGAGCTTTCATGAAACGATCGAAAAAGTAAAAGCCTTTCAAAAAGCAATTAATGTAGAAGATAAATGTAAATGGATAGCCGATTCTGCGCTTTACTCAGAGAATAAATTATTAAAATCGAACGACTATCTTTGGCTGACCCGAGTGCCAGAGACAATCAAAGAGGCGAGAGAGCCTGTTGAAAAAATGGAGAATGAAATTGAATGGAAAGAGCAAGAAAATGGCTACAAAACAGCAAAATTTGAGTCAAATCATGGTGGAGTTAAGCAACGATGGCTTTTAGTTTTTTCTGAACAAGCTTATATGAGAGAAAAAAAGACGTTAGAGAAAAACTTAAAAACAAAAGATGTAGCATTAAAAAAAGCACTTTGGCATGTAAGCAACGAACTTTTCGAGTGCGAAGAAGATGCTAAAAAATTCTTAAAACAATTAGTAAAAAAACAGCGCTTACATAAAATTAATAGCTGTATTTTCCCTGTATTAAAGTATGCAAAATCTGGCAAGCCAAAAGTGGGCGAAGAAAAAATAATTGTTGGCTATAAAATCGAGTCAACCTTTGAAAGAGATGCAGATGCTCTGGAAACATTGCTTCGCAAAAAAGGTCGTTTTATTTTGGCAACAAACGATCTTTGCAGAGATTCTTTTTCAGAAGAGCAGATGTTGCGCGAATATAAAGCGCAACAAAAAGTAGAAGGTGGTTTTCGTTTTTTAAAAGATCCCTGGTTTATGGCTGATTCTGTTTTTTTAAAATCTGCAAAAAGAATTGAAGCGTTGATGATGGTTATGACGTTGTGCCTGATGGTTTACAATATTGCGCAGTATAAACTTCGTGAAAAATTGAAAGAGACGAATGATACTTTGCCAAATCAGTTAAAAAAAGAAGTAAAAAACCCAACGCTACGTTGGATTTTTCAAATTATGGAAGGAATCAGCATAGTACGCTTAGATCAAAATAATAGTACGCATCCATGGAGGGAAATCATAAGCAATTTGAGTGTTCTTAGGAGGAAAATTATCAAACTCTTTGGAGAAACAGCCGCATTTATGTATGGATTAATTCAAAAAAATACACTCGAGGGTGTAGGAATGTAGGATTAAACATCACTCGCATGATTTTTTTCAAAATAACTTTGCAGGCTCAATGAGCAATAAAGTCAATGACATGGTAGTAAATCTAGAGTCGCTATTAAATTCTGCTGATGAATTTTTTGCTAATTTTGCATCGTTTTTAATTGCAATCGTAGTTATGTATACAGTTAATCCGATATTCGCTTTAGCCTTATTTAGCTGGTGTGTGTTATTTTTTATTATTTCGGTCATTTTTAGCAAAAGCATCCATGAGCTATCAAAGTTAACTTCAGAATCTTACTCAAAATATTCTGGAACATTAGTCGATATTTTCAGCAATATTTCCAGCGTTAGATTATTCTCAAAATTCAAGTACGAAACAAAAAACTTGAGCGATTCAGTTGATGATCTCGTTTATAATGATCGCAATATGCTCAAATACATAATAAAAATGCGTTTGGTGCAGGATATTACTTTAGTAGGATTACTAGGGGTAATGTTTTATATGTTGTTGAATCTCTATAGCAAAGGGATGGTAACAATTGGTGATTTTGCTCTAATTTTAACAATTACAATGTCAATTTTTCAAGCCATGTGGCATTTGGCCAACAAAATTGTAGATGTTTATAAAAATATTGGAAGATGTTATCAAGCAATGAGCTTGATAGAAGTTAAGCATGAAATTATTGATCAAGATAACGCTAAAAAGGGTCTATGTCGTTTTGAGTGGGTAAATGAACTCCAGTTTCCCGCATAAAAAGTAAATCATATTGATAAAATTGTCTGTCTTGCGGTAT
>JBIIEG010000191.1:0-3748 GCA_044237955.1 Gammaproteobacteria bacterium | reverse complement strand
CCCAAGCAGTTGTGGACGGCAGATTTGACGGTAACGGGATGGCAGCCCTACCAGGTCATCTTGGGCACGAGCATGCTTACTTGGTAACAGCCAATTTCCGAGTTTGCCGAGATAGCCCAGGCCAACCGCCTCTACGAAAGAGAATGCTGCGCCAGGCCAACGGCTGGCAGCCAGCCACTGATCTGTGATGGCGAATCGGGTCTGACGTGCGCGACTGGCGGTGCTTTGCCGTGTTGCATCGGCTTCCCGCTGGGTTGCGTCAGTGCTTAGGATGCAATCGCCTACCTCCATGGAAGGTGGGAGCAAGCCCGGCAACTGCGGCCGTCGGGCTTGTGTCGACAGTGGCGTGTAAGCGACTGGAAGACCAAAAAATCCTGCAAAGCCCAGGGTCTGAATGCCTGGCCACACGGTCTCCAAGGCGCGCCGCAATGGCTCGCTGCGCACGTCGATGCAAAAGACTGCTTGAACTTCGATCTCTTCTGATACCGGGGCACTGGCTAAAACCAAGCGCTGTGCCAAGTCGCGCTGATAACCCATCTCCAGCGCCAACTGCCAGACTTCGTCAATCAAGAGCGCCTGTTCAGCTTCCTTCAAGATCAAGGGGGCCTCGCTCCAGGCGTGCTGCAGTGCGATAAATGCCTGCTGGGTGGTCGCGTCATCCTTGCATGCCAACAGCAGTGCGCCCCACGCTAAGCGAATGGCCAGCAACTCGCGCAGGTGTGTGTCCTTGCTACCATCCAAGTTGGCCTGCCAGCTCAGGTAGGCACACCAAGATGCCCAACCGTTGACCGTGAGCAGCACCGACTCCAGGTAGTCCGCCCACACTGCTTGGGGCAGACCCAGGCGTTGCATTGCCCAGCGCTCTGCTTCAACAGCCGTGGCTGGCAAGGCGTTGACGGCTCTGCCAATTTGCGGCAAGCCCATCAACAGGCCGATGCCGTGGTCGTGCTGTAAGGTGTCGCGCCAAAAGGCGTACAAGCCTTGGGTTCGCTCCGGCTGCCAGATGGCTTGATGTTCATCGAAGTAAGCGGCACAGGTTTGGCTCACTTGGTGTGTGATGGCATCTCGCCAAGACAACCGTGCATGGCGATTGGGATCGTTGTCGAGCACATCAATCAGTAACGGCAATTGCTTCTGAGGCGCGCTCGCTTGCAGCGCGTCGATGCACTGATCAGGGCTGAGACTGGCTGCATGCGCCTCAGGCAGTTGTTGCAAAGCAAGTGCCAAATCGGCAGCGCTGATTCGCCCTTGGCGCCACGCGCTGAGCTGCTGATCTCGCGATGGAAATACCTGGATGCCGCCGAGCAGGGCCATTCGTGCAGCCACCCGACGCACGGGCATGCTAATACGTGACCAATGTGGATTGACAGCGATGGCCCGATCCAGCGGCCATGCGGGTGCAATCGCCTGACAGGCTTGACTGCAGGCCTCCTCGATCGTTGTATGCATGGCCTCAAAATCGGAAACAGCTGGCGTTGATTTCGCTGTCATTAGGTATTTGGGATCCTTCGGCGTCCAGGGAGTCGGCCAGATGTTGAGCGCCAGACGCGTGTAGGCCTCGTCCAGATAAAAACCGGCATAGCTCCAACGATGCCAATGGGTGAGCAGTTGCGGTCGTTTTTGCGCCAATGCTTGAAATAAATACAAGGCTGCCATCAGGATCAGTGCGATCAGGCCAAGCGCTTGATGAGGGGTATCTTGGAGGTGAAAAGGCAGTACGTGTGCTGCAGTTGCAGCCAGCGTGAGGCCGGCCACCATCAGAAACCCGAAAAAGACTTGGGCGCTACGTGCTGACAAGTCGGCTTGCACCGCGGGCAACCACAGCAATGGCGCCCAAGCCAGGCCAAGCAACAGGCTCCACCACCAAGGCCAGGATGTTTGACCGGTCAGCCACTGTACCAAGAGCACAGTGAAAATTGTCAGCACGGGTGCTAGCAACAGACTGGCGGTAATGGGTGATGAGCCACCGCGCAAAATCTGCAAACGAGTTTGGCGCACGATGCTCGATGCCGATAGGAAGGCATGGGCCTTGTAGAGCGAATGGCCAATGAGATGCAGGGCTGCCAGCGTGTAAAGGCCGAGCGCGCATTCAAGTAGCATGAAACCCATTTGGGCAAGCGTAGACCACGCCAGACGGACCTTGATGCTGATGCGGGTAAGCGTCACCATGCCCGCCAGCACCGCAGTCGCCAAGCCGAATAGCAATAGCAACATACGCGCTGGGGTTGCTTGTTCTAGCATCGGCGCGAAGCGGATGATCACAAAGCCACCCAGATTGACCACACCCGCATGCAACAGGGCAGAAACTGGGGTCGGCGCTTCCATGACTTGGATGAGCCAGCCATGGACCGGCAGCAGCGCAGTGCGAAGTATGACGGCCAATACAAGTAAGACGGCGCTCATTTGCAAGGACACAGACATGCCCTGTTGATCAATGTGCAGCCACAGAGCCGAGAGTGAGCCACTGCCTACTTCTAGCCATGCCAGCGCCGCAGCCCCAAGCAGCATCACGTCGGCCAGCCGATCCGCAATGCGCTTTTTGTGTGCAGCCAGCAGGGCAAAGGGGCGATCTGGGTAGAAACACAGTAAATGCTGCAGCGCTACCCCCACGGATGCCCAGGCCGCGATCAGTAAGAGCCAGTGATCTGCCATCAAGAGAAGGTGGACACCGGCCAACACAGCGGCCAGCGCTCCAACATAGCGTCGCTGGCCGACTTCACCCACCAGATAACGCGCAGAAAACGCGCCAATGACCGTGCCTAGCAGCTGCACTAGCAAAGCCAGAATTAGGCTCAAAGACGTTGCTGTGATTGCGCCGGGCCAATGTGCGCCATTGCTTCCTAAGGCAAGAGAGATGCCTGTGAATGACAGCGCAGCAAATGAAACCCATTGGAATAAGCGCCATAGTCTAGGCGTCGAAATCGAGTTCAGTCGAGCCAGTCCCACAAACGCTGCCATCAAAGTGGCCGGTGCCAAGGCACACATTAAATAGAAAACCTGAAGAATATCCATCGCATGACCCTGTTTAAATGTATTGGGTGAATGATGCTTGCGAAAGAAAATTCTGTAAAATAGATTAATTAGAACAACTTAATACTTAAAAACGAATGATTAAACTTAGCCAACTCAATTTCCATCACCTTTTCTATTTTTGGCGAGTGGCCAAATTGGGGCATCTAACTCGCGCTGCTGAGGAGTTACACACCTCGCAATCAGCGGTTTCTGCTCAAATTCGCCAGTTAGAAGAACGGATCGGCGAGGACTTGTTTGTCCGTGAAGGCCGCCGTCTTACGCTGACTGACACGGGACAGCTTGTGCAAGCGTATGCTGATAATATTTTTGGTCTGGGTCAGGAAATGCTAGGGCGATTGGAAGGTCGCTCAGCCGGGATTGCCCGCCTTCGTGTGGGTAGCGTGGCGACTCTGTCTCGCAACTATCAGGAAAATTGGATTCGACCTGTGCTGACAAACCCGGCTGTTATGCTGACGCTTGAGTCTGGGCTATTGGAGGGGCTGCTTGCTCGGCTGGTACAGCACCAATTAGACGTGGTGCTGGCCAATGAGACTGTTCCAACTGATCCTGATCGTCCATTACACTGCCGTTTTTTGGGCAGCCAGTTGATCTCGCTGGTAGGTCCTGCGAGCAAGTGGGCATCACAAAGCCTGCACATTCCAGAAGGCTTGCATGGCTTTGATATTGCATTGCCAGGTCCGCGTCATGCTTTGCGTGCTCAATTCGATGCGTTATG
>JBIIEG010000117.1:0-3757 GCA_044237955.1 Gammaproteobacteria bacterium | reverse complement strand
CTCGAAACGACATAGAGCCGGAAAATTAGACCTATTAAACCTAAATGCCGCACTAGAAACAAAAGAACTAATCTCTAGTATCAACACTCTAACAGGTGAAATAGACTACATTGCTTTGGCAGAATCTATTCAAAAAGAAGATGAAAAATTAGAAGGTGGGTCAGGGAGTTTGGTTGATCTTTTTGACATAAACATAACGACTGACGAATTACTAGAAAAATTACGCACCCGAAAAGCTAATGTTTCTCCGCCTCACAATCTCAGCGTATTTCTCACAGTAAAATTAAACAATAACCCTGAATTTATAAATTTAAAAACAAAATTAAATATTGAAAAATATCCAAACAATTTTTCTTTACTAACGAATCAGATAAAAACAGAATTAAAAGAAAACTTAGAAACCAGCATACATCCAAGAACTGTTTTTCTTAAAAATAAACGGCGCATCATTCTCGCTTCTATTGCAACAGCGATCCTATTAGGCGGTCTAACGGCCATCATACTGCTACATTTTTTGCCTGCGCTGCTAGGACTGCAAATTGCGTTGCCTATTTTCGTGGCGCTTATGGTTGGGGGTTTAACAATCGCGGTTGGGATGACTGATCGTATTTCTCGTCAGACAAAACAAGTCCTGCTGGAGCTTAGCATGTTGCTAATAGCCACAGGTGGCACATGGATATCACTCATGGAGCTAGGCCTTTTTGCACCACACAACATCATTCTCACACCTCTTCTGGGCCCATCTTCTGGCGCATCAGGCGCCTTGCTTGCTAGTATAACCGCCCCGCATATTGCCCTTGTTGTATCTATCCTTCTTGTGACAGCCATTGTGTTAAGGGAGTTATACCAGGGGAGTAAAAAATTAAGCGAATTAGATAAAGTAGGCCTCTTTTTAGAGCAGCGAATCCAGGCTGATCAAAAGCAAACATCAGAGTTAGGTAGCTATGCTTTAGGTAAAATTTTTGGATCCTCCCAACAAACAACTCAGGAAGATGATATAAGAACAGACGCAGCGGAAGCGGAAGCGAAAATGAAATCAACGAAAGCAGATCAGCGCCACACAACAGGCCAAATGCAAACCTCTGAAACTCATCAACCACCAACTGCTACTCTTTTTACCCTATAATCAAAGAAGTAACCCCTGCGGGATAACTAACCTTAGTTCGACGTTTTGACGTTTTTTAGCGCTCCGCACACCACAAAAATTCACGAGGTGCCACAGCATTATGTCCGGCAAGCCGGTCATCCAACGAGCCAGGCATCATTCCATGGATGGTGTTGCAATGGGATCCAGGCAAAAAGTGTCATTCTAAGCTGGTCTTTGAACGGAGGTGGCATTTACCTCTAATGGTGGTCTCTATAGTGATGCGCATATTGATCCAATAGGTTGCGTATCATTTTTTGATAATGCGTCTATGTTCCACGTGGAACATTTGTCATAAAATAAAGCTTGGATGTTTTAACCAGACGTTTCGTTCTGTTATTAAAATAAGGTTGCAGTTGATAGACAATGCCAGATGCTTCCAGCGCATGTAACCAAGACTTTATCGTCACTTCAGAGACACCGACATCACACGCCATATCGGCATAGTTAATCAACTGGCCTGTACGTGCGGCTGCAATTTGCATGAATTTATGCAAAGCCGCCGCATCGCGGATATTGAGATAGTCTTGTATATCTCGTTGAACCTAAATTCGGCAGTTGGAACCTACTAAAATGGCCTACTGCACTGAATTTAGTGCGCTTTTTGACCAATTTTTACCTCACCGTAGGGGTGACTACGGCCATCGGCGAAAATTGGTCAAAAAACACTCTAAATTCAGCACATTAGTCCATTTCACTACGGTTCTAACTGCCGATTTTAGGTTAAATAGAGGACTACGGGCTTTTAGTGATATCATGACCGTAACAAATCTAATACCAAAAAGAGGTATCACATGTCAGCCAATATTCATCTACGCGGGATTAGCGAACAGCTTTTTCATACCCTTAAGCAGACAGCTTCTGAACAGAACATCAGTACAAATAAACTTATCTTAAATCTACTACAACAAACACTAGGACTTCTTCCCGCACGACCACCACGCATTTACCATGACATGGATTCTCTTGCTGGCACCTGGAGCAGTCAAGAAGCCAAAGAGTTCCTCAAAAACACGTCTGATTTTGAGAAAATTGATGAGGAGCTTTGGAAATGAGATCTATACTTCTGGATACCAATGCCTATTCGGCTTTTAAAAAAGGGATGTCGAGTATTACCACCATCATCCAACATGCAGACATAATAGGGATGAGCACGATTGTATTAGGCGAGCTTATTTCTGGTTTTACAGTAGGTTCAAAATATCAAAAGAACATGTCTGAATTGCATGTTTTTTTAGATCAAAAACGAGTCACTGTACTGCCTGTAGATACGACCACCTGTACTTTTTACGCCAAGATTTATGCAAATTTACGGAACAAAGGAAAGCCTATTCCCACCAATGACATCTGGATAGCTGCTACCACATTACAACATGGGTATAAGCTTTGCAGTTTTGATAAGCACTTTGCTGAAATTGAAAACCTTATCGTGGCAACTTGCTTGGAAGATTTTACAATTTAGTCATGATCATCCATAGCCAAAACCACCCCATGTTCCACGTGGAACATTTTAGTTTCTGGCATATCTTTTAAATGCGACAGTCCTTCTCTGTCCACACCCGTCACAAACACCTGCGCATCTATGTCGTGTAATACCATGGCTACTCGATGTCGGTTATCGCAATCCAGCTCTGCGGGTAAATCATCCAGCAAATAGATGCAGCGCTTAGCCGTTTGTTTCTTCAATAAAATCCCTTGTGTGAGATAGAGCGCATAGACTAACAATTTTTGCTGCCCTTGAGAAAGCACATCTTGTACTGGCATTGTTTTGTCCAGGCGAATAGCTAAGTCCGCGCGGTGGGGGCCGTGCTGGGTATAACCTAACTCTGTATCCCGTGACCAGGCCTGCTCCCAGACGGTATGCAATCCCAGCGCCTCATTCCAGCCCGGTTTATAGGTCAGAGAGATTTCCATATCGGGCAAAAGCGCTGGGATCAATGCCATAAATACGGCTTTAAACTCTTCTATATAGTGTTTGCGCAGCACATTTAAATACTCGCTCTGTTCTGCGAGCTCTCCTTCCCATAACTTTACCATTGACCGTGATGAACGAGATCTCAATGCCGCATTGCGTTGTTTTAAAGCCCGCTGTGCATGCTGCCAATGCTTTAAGAAAGAATGTTCCACGTGGAACACTCCCCAGTCTATAAATTGACGGCGTAGTTTTGAGTTGCCTGTTAGGAGCAGACGGCTTTCGGAATATAGGAGTCTAAGGGGTAGGGCTTTGGTGATTTCAATGATGGATTTGGCGTTTTCTTGATTGATGCGTATCTGCCCATCGCCATTGCTCTGGCGTTCTATCCCTACGAGTAGCAGGTAGTTTTCAGTTTGGATTTGGGCAAACAATGAAAAACGATCGCTATCGTATTGTGTTAGGCGAGAGTTGAGGCGCGTCCTGAAAGAACGGCCTAGGGCAAGATAGTGGATGGCTTCTAAAAAGCTAGTTTTGCCGCTGCCGTTGTCGCCATACAGTAGATTGAATTTAGCAGCGGGTTGGGTTTTGACATCGAGCAGGTTGCGCAGATTTTTTATGTCGAGCTGTTTGATGGTCATAAGAGAGAGAGAAATCATTAAAAGTAGGTTGGGGGGTATTGGTTTTTTTTATGCCCAAAA
>JBIIEG010000115.1:0-3771 GCA_044237955.1 Gammaproteobacteria bacterium | reverse complement strand
GCTGCCATGCTGTGGATGGGTTCCCGCCTTCGCGGGAATGACAAACCCTTTTTTAGAGCGCAAATACCAGTCAAAGTTAGTGCGATGACGTACTAGTACAGCGTATCTTTAATTTTGGGTGGTATGTGGTTCCTGTCTCTCGCTCGAATGCAGGCATGACTCCTTCGATCCAAAAACCACATACCACCCAAAATTAAAGATACGCTGTACTAGACTCATCAGTTTTTTTAAACGGCAAATACTCTGCATTCCAAATCAACGCATCGACGCATTTCTCAATATTTTCCGACGCATCAATCCCTGCTACATTTTCCTCACGTGCTTGTTGAGCAACCGCAATCGCAATTTCTCTGGCAGAACCTCTTGCATTTTCCATCGCAGGTAACAAAGGCGCATTTGCATCTTGATGAATCGGTGCGCAGCGATATAACGCAGTGCAGGCTGCCAACAGCATTTTATCGGTTACGCGTGTTGCTTTAGCGGCGATCACACCTAAGCCAATACCAGGAAACACAAGTGCATTATTACATTGCGCAATGGATCGAGATTTTCCCTGCCAGACAGGTGTAGAAAATGGACTGCCCGTTGCGATCAATGCTTTTCCTTCTGTCCAATCTAATAAATCCTGTGGTGTCGCTTCTGCTTTTTGTGTCGGGTTAGAGAGCGGAAAAATAATGGGTTGTGTGACACCGCTCGCCATTGTTCTGACGACGGCTTCATTAAACGCACCGTTTTGTGCAGAACAACCTATCAAGACGGTTGGTTGTATTTGCTGCACAACCGTGAGCAAATCGTTGCGTGGCCATGTGGCTATTTCATCTGCCTTGCGTGCATAAGATTTTTGTCCAGGCGTCAAATCATGTGTGTTTTCTACCAACAGCCCTGATTTATCCACGATCCAAAATTGACTCGCAGCTTCTGATTCTGACAAGCCTTCTTCTCTTAGTTGACGATAGATTTGATCAGCAATACCAATCCCTGCGGTGCCACCACCGAAAATCACAAAGCGTTGTGCTGAGAGTTTGGATTGCGTAGTCTTGACCGCTGCTAACAGTGCAGATAAGGCAGTCGCTCCTGTGCCTTGTATATCATCATTGAATGAACAGATTTTATCTTGATAGTGTTGCAAAATGTTTCTTGCATTATCGCGTCCAAAATCTTCCCAGTGTAAAAACACATGCGGAAATTTTTTCTTCACAGCATTCACAAATAACGCGATAAATTCATCATAAGCTTTACCGGTAATGCGCGGATGTCGCCATCCTAAATAATAAGGATCTTCTAACAGCGCGGTATTATCAGTGCCTGCATCTAATAAAATGGGAAGCGTGTGGAATGGGTTAATACCACCACAGACGGTATACACCATCAACTTGGCAACGGGTATTAACATCGCACCAACACCTTGATCGCCAATGCCTAATACACCACCGCCATCACTTGCGACAATGAGATCAATCTCGGGATTGCTGCGATTATCCAGTATTTCTTCAATCTGATAGCGTTCTTCGTAGGAGATATAAAGCCCACGTGCTTGTTGAAATTCTCGACTGAATTTTTCAATGGCAACACTGACAGTGGGTGTGTAGATGATAGGAATCATCTCGCTTTCACGGTGTTGTACTAATTTGTAAAACAACACTTCATTAGTATCGTGTAATTTGTTGAGGTAAATATTTTTTTGCAGCGGTGTGTCGTAGGAAAGATATTGCAAATACATGCGATTGACTTGTTCTTCCAGCGTTTCCACATGCGCAGGTAGTTTACCGCTGAGTCCGAATAACTTGCGTTCTTCTAATGTGAATGCGGTACCTTTGTTTAACTGTGGCGTAGTCAGTAATAATTTTCCTGTGATGGAAGTTTCCAAATATGAATGACTCAGGAAGGTGTGTTTTTTTATTTTAAAATTAAGCATGGGTTTCGTCAGCTTTTAGAGTTTCACTTGGGCAAATAAAATCTATCACAGGTGTTGGCATTGGATATTTGATGATGTCAAAAAAAGGAGAGTAGTCAAAATCTTTGGGTGTAAACAAGCGTGGATCGCGACTCACCAGTGTGACATGTTCGCTGTCTTCTCTTATTTCAGGTGTGATGGGAAACCGTACGGATAAAAACGCACGGGCAATCAGTAAAGAACAGATTTCTTCCGTTGGTTTTAGCGCATTGTGTGTAAAAAGACTCGAGCGCCAGCGTCGGGGCAAAATGCTCCAGGGAAATAAAAATCGCGCGAGGTCAAAAATATGACGCAAGCTATAGCGCATTCCTAGGTGATTAACGGCAAAGGCGATGACTTTCTGTGCATCTTCACGGGGCAGCCCACGGGGGCGACAGATGCGAACATGATGACCTTTGTATTCGGATAATGGTGTGATAATTGTGCCTTCGCCCATCACACTTTCAATAATCAACTGCTCTTCTGGCGGTCCTTTGTAATATTTTCGGATGTGCGTACGCAGGTTGGCATCGTCTATGTCGTATAAGCGGCCTATATAAAGGGCAGCGTGTGACCAGGTGCTTTGTGTAATATGTTTTATGATGCGACTGGCTTTGTTGCGTCCTTCGGCCAGAATCACATCGGCAATTCTGAGTTCAAAGCGAATTTTTTCAAAATCGCATAGCGGAGAGGGAGGGGAGGGTGGCTCATACAATAGCCATTTGCTGACTTTTGGGATAAGCCAATGTGCGAAGATTGATTTCATAGTGTGGTCATTTTATGCTGGTTCAGAAATTCTCGCCGCGTTGTTTCTCCAGTACTAGTACGTCATCGCACTAATTTTGGCTATTTAAGTAGTATTGTCATTCCCGCGAAGGCGGGAACCTATCTATGTTCTTGCTGCCATGCTGTGGATGGGTTCCCGCCTTCGCGGGAATGACAAACCCTTTTTTAGAGCGCAAATACCAGTCAAAGTTAGTGCGATGACGTACTAGGGCGGGGTTCTAAAAAATTGTTTCATACATTCTTACGCATTAACTGGACGAACAGGTGCAATAGGGGTTGTCAGGAGGCAGAGATGCAGTTCTTCCCCCTGACTGTCTGACTGTGAGTGCGAATTTATTTCGCGCGACGCGTTTAAACAAGGAAGCAAGACCCGATGTGTTTTTCAGCGGGAATTGCTGATGCTGGCTTCTATATGTTGCAGCAATAGTTTAAATATTTTGGGTGTCGCAGCCACAATACTGCCTTTTTCCAAGTGTTTTTCTTCCCCTTGCCAATCGCTTACCAAAGCCCCTGCTTCTTTAGCAATGACTGCACCTGCCGCCATATCCCAAGGGCCAAGACCAATTTCTAAAAAAGCATCGAGTCGGCCTACTGCCACATAACACAAATCTAAAGCAGCGGAGCCTGAGCATCGTATGTTGGCAATGTGTGGCAAAAGTTGTATGAAATGATCTAGATAGTTTGGTAGATCTTTAGGATGACGAACTGGAAATCCAGTGCCAATCAGTGCATTGTCTAAACGAAGGGTACTACTCACACGGATGCGTCGATCGTTCAGTCTGGCGCCTTCTCCACGACTTGCGCTGAATACTTCTTGGCGTATCGGATCATACACAACGCCGTGCTCTAGTTTTCCTCTGGACTTAAATCCAATGGATACTGAAAAGTGCGGGAAACCTCTTAAATAATTATGCGTGCCATCCAGCGGATCTATGATCCAAACCGAATCTGCATCACCGGGATGTTGTCCACTTTCTTCACCAATAATAGCGTGATCTGGATAGGCTTTTTTTAGGGTGCTAATGATTTCTTTTTCAGCGCGTTTGTCGATA